>CAYLJC010000001.1:0-5244 GCA_964383345.1 uncultured Akkermansia sp.
GGCGCTGGCGTCGGCGTTGGCCACGACGCTGGCGTTTGCGTTGTTGTTGACGGCCATTTTCCAGACAAAAGGGGAGGACGAGGGAGAAGAAAAAAGGGGAAAAGGTTCGCGGCGGCGGAACCGGCTAACTTTCGTTGAGTAGTTCTCGCAGGTCAAGAAGGACTTTGGAGAGCCGCGTGACCTCGTTTTCAGGGAGTCCCGGCGCCCCGAGCTGGGCTCTGGCGACGGAAATCTGCCGCTGGACGCTCTGTTTGCGCAGGGCGGCGAGACAGTCCCGCGCGAGTTCGGGAGTGATGGGGACGCTCTCGTCGCTGAGGAGACGGTTGACGCAGTGCTGCTCGGCCGGGGCGAGCCGCCCGACAAAGGCGTTGACGCTCGCCGGACTCGCGGGATCAAACTCCGCCTGCCACACCCGGGCGAGCACTTCGGTCTCGGTGAGGTTGCGAAAGAAATCGGGGACGGGTTCGGCGGTGATCTCCCGCCGGATGTCCGGATCGGTGAGAAGTCCGCGGCAGAGGAGGCGGATCGAGCGATTGGCGATCTCGATGGGGACGACCGTTCCCGCCGATTCGTCGTCCGGCCCGGAAAAACGATCCCCGCCGCTTCCGGAGCCACCGCCGGTCTCGGACTGGCGGCGCGACATCACCGCCTCGCGTTTGAGCCGGGCTTTTTCGGCGCGGGCCTCCCCCGCGATGGCGTCGCGCACCAGTTTGCGGATGTCGTCCTCGCCGACGCCGAGCCGTATCGTGACCCGGCTGATGAGCGAGTCCTGGATCATCTTGTCCGAGATCAGGGCGATGTCGGCGGCGAGGGTGCGGGCGAAATTGAGGCGCTCCCGCAGGCTGCCCTGATGGAGTTGGCCGCCGCGCCGGTCGATCTGGAAATCAAAAAACTCCGGCGCACTCTCCAGTATCTCGCGGAGCGCGGTGACGCCCCGGGTGCGCAGAAGCGAGTCGGGGTCCTCCCCCTCGGGCAGCAGGGCCAGACGGATCAGCATACCCGAGGGGGCGAGAATGCGGAAAGCCTTGCTCGCGGCGTTGAGCCCCGCCGTGTCCGAGTCGAAGCAGAGCACCACCTCGTCGGTGTGGCGTTTCAGGATGCGGGCGTGGTCGGGGGTGAAAGCGGTCCCGAGCGGAGCGACCACGTTTTCGATCCCGGCCTCGTGGGCGGCGATGAGATCGAGTTGCCCTTCGCAGATGATGGCCCGCTTTTCCCGCAGGATGGCCCGCTTGCTCTTGTCGAGGCCGAAAAAGGTTTTGCTCTTGTTGAACAGCACCGTCTCGGGCGAGTTCACATATTTTCCGCCGCCCTGGTCCTTCGAGAGGACGCGGCCGCTGAAGGCGATGGGTTCGCCGAAGTCGTTGTTCACCGGAAACATGAGCCGGTGCCGGAAAAAACTGTAGGCACCTTTGTGCGGATTCGATTCCTCGCGCCACTTCGCCAGTCCGCCTTCGACGAGCTGGGCCAGGGAAAATCCCTCGGACCGTGCCCAGTCGAGGAAGGGCTTCTGCTCATTAGGGGCGTAGCCGAATTTCCAGCTCCGCGAGGTTTCCATGGAAAGCCCGCGCGACTTCAGGTAATCGCGGGCCGGCTGGGCCGCCGGACTTTTAAAAAGGAGCCGATGAAACCAATCCGAGGCCGCCTTTTGCAAACGCAGGATCTCGCTGCGCCCGCGACGTTTGGATTCCTCTTTGGGATCCAAAACCTCCTCGCGGACGACCACTCCGACCTGATCCGCGAGCTTCCTGGCCGCTTCGGGAAAGGAGAGGTTGTCGTAGAGCATCAGGAACTTGATCGCGTCCCCGCCGGCCTGACAGCCGAAGCAGTGAAAGATCTGCCGCTGCGGATTGATGTTGAAACTCGGGGTTTTCTCGTTGTGGAAAGGGCAGATCGCGAGGAAGTTGGTTCCCGCCCGTTTCAGGGGGAAATACCCCTGGATCAGCTCGACGATGTCGGTCGCGTCGAGGATCTCCTGCACGGTTTCCTGGGGGATGATCGCCATTTCAGATGGGCTCGAAGAGGGTCGGGTGAGACACTTACCCCTCTTGGGCCGTCGTGGCAATCCCACCGTGGGAGTCGACGGGAGAATTTCCCCGGAATATCCCGCCGTTATCCCTCTGAAACTCCCGCTGGATTCCGCCCTGAATGCCGCCATCTTGGCCCGGTGAACCTCTCGGAACTCCAGACCCAACTCAAACGTCTCGACCTCACTCCCAGCCGCAAGCTGGGGCAGAGCTTCCTCGTCGACGAGAATATCGCGGCTTGGATCGCGGCTCAGTTGCAGGTGACACCGGACGACTGTGTCATCGAGATCGGACCGGGTTTCGGGGCGCTCACCCGACACCTCGCGGGGAAATGCCGCCGACTCATCCTCGTCGAAGCCGACGGACGCCTCGCCCGGTTTCTTCAGGAAACATATGGCCCGCTCGGCGTCGAAGTGGTTCACGGCGATGCCACCACCTACGATGTGCGACCGCTTTTCCTCGAGGGCGGGGTCAAATTCATCGGTAATCTCCCGTATTCCGTCGGCAACGCCATTCTGAGCCGCTTCCTCGATGCTCCGAGTCCCGTTCGCAGCGCCATCGTCATGGTCCAGAAGGAGGTGGGAGACCGCTTTGTGGCGGTGCCCGGGACCAAAGACTACGGCGTCCTCGGGCTCATGCTGCAGGAGCGCTGGCGCGTCACCGCCCTGCGAACCGTCGGATCAGAACCGTTTCACCCGCGCCCCGCCGTCGACTCGACCATCCTGCGATTCGATCCCCGTCCGCCCGACGAACTCCCGCCGCATTCGCCGGAGGTCTTTCGCTCTGTGGTGAAGCAAGGATTTTCCCAGCGGCGCAAACAGCTCCACAACAATCTCCGGATCGGAAAAGAAAAGACCGCCGAAATTTTCGCTGCGCTGGATTGCAAGGCGAGTGTCAGGGCCGAGGAATTGTCGCTCCCGCAATGGGTGAGGCTGTCGAATCTTCTGGACCCGCATCCCTGCGGTGACCTCCCGCCCTCGGCGAACGAACCGCTCGAGGTGGTGACGGAAAACGACGAAGTCAGCGAGGTGCTCCCGCGGCGTGAAATCCATCAAAAAAAACTCCGACACCGCGCCGTGCATGTTTTCCTGCGGAACAAAAGCGGGGAGATCTATCTGCAGCTTCGCTCGCATCTCAAGGACACCCATCCCGGCAAGTGGGACAGCAGCGCCTCGGGGCATGTCGATCCGGGGGAAAGGTACCACGACTGCGCCGTCCGCGAGCTGTGGGAGGAACTTTGGGTGCGCCCCCGGGGAGACCTCACCCGCGTCGCCCGGCTCCCCGCCTCGGCGGCGACCGACGACGAGTTCATCGAGGTTTTCCTCGCCGAAACCAAAGGCAAAATCCGCGTCCACGGCAAAGAGATCGACAGCGGGAGATGGTTCGAGCCCGAGCAAATCGAGGAGTGGATCGAAAAACGTCCGCAGGATTTCGCGATCGGATGCATCACCTGTTTCCAGGCGTGGCGGGCGAGCCTTCGATAAGTGCCCCGACGAGGAAACAGGAATCCATCCCGATAAATCGAAATCGAAATCGAAATCGAAAAAGACAAGGGGCGAAAAAGGGAAATCCCCTTCGTGTCGCGCCGGAAAAACGGGATGCAAAATCGCGTTGCGAGAAGGGCGTATCCGGGTCAGGCTTGGACCATGTCCCAACTCGAAAACAAAACCGCGATCGTCACCGGAGGAGGCTCCGGGATCGGACGCGCCATCAGTGAGTCCTTCGCCGCCGCAGGAGCCGCCGTGGCCATCTTCGACCTCGACGAAGCCGCCGCGGGCGATACTCTCGCCGCGATCCACGCCGCCGGTGGGCGCGCGCTCTTCAGCCGCTGCGATGTCGCCGATGAGAACTCCGTCGCCGCCGCCGTCGCCGCCACCAAGGGGGCCTTCGGCAAAATCAATATCCTCGTCAACAACGCCGGGATTGCCAACATCGGCACCGCCACGACCACCAGCGAGAGCGATTTCGACCGCGTCATGAAGGTCAACGTCAAGGGCGTTTACCTCTGTCTCCAGGCCGTCCTGCCCGAACTCATCGCGGCCGGCGGGGGGGTCGTCCTCAACATGTCCAGCATCGCCGCGATCACCGGGCTGAGGGATCGTTTCGCCTACTCCACGAGCAAGGGAGCCGTCCACACCATGACCCTCTCCATCGCCGCCGATTACCTTCAGGACAAGATCCGCTGCAACGCGATCTGCCCCGCTCGCGTCCACACGCCCTTTGTCGATGGCTACCTCGCCCGCAACTACCCCGACAATCGCGACGAGATGTTCGCCAAATTGTCCGCCGTGCAGCCCATCGGACGCATGGCCCGTCCCGACGAGGTCGCCAAGCTGGCCCTCTACCTCTGCAGCGATGACGCCGCCTACATCACCGGCCAGAGCTTCAATCTCGACGGCGGCTATTTGACTCTCCGAAACTAACAAAATCACTCCGAACCCGATCTCTCTGATGAAAAAACACCTCACCTTCCTCCTCGGTGCCGTCTTGCTTTGCGCCGGAGCCACCCTCCGGGGCAACGATTCCGTCCACGAGTTCACCGTCAAGAACATCGAAGGCAAGGAGGTCGACCTTTCCGAATACAAGGGAAAGGTTCTCCTCATCGTCAACGTCGCTTCGAAATGCGGTGCCACGAAGCAGTATGATCCCCTCCAGGCGCTCTACCAAAAGTATGAGGACAAAGGACTCGTGGTCCTCGGCTTTCCCGCGAACAATTTCGGCGGGCAGGAACCCGGCAGCGACGAGGAGATCGCCGAGTTCTGCAGCACCAAGTACAGCGTCGAGTTCCCCATGTTTTCGAAAGTCTCGGTGAAAGGAGACGACAAAGCGCCGCTCTTCACCTACCTGACCGCCGCCGAGAATCCTGACAAAAAGGGGGACATCGGCTGGAATTTCGAGAAATTCCTCATCGGCAAGGATGGCAAGTTGGTGCGTCGCTTCGCGACCAGGGTGGATCCCACCAACAAAGACCTCATCGCCGCGATCGAGACCGCCCTGGCGGAGTGAAAAGGCGTTGCCTTGCCGGGTCCTGGGTAGAGCGCCGTGACCGGCCTTGCTTTGATCAGGCGTAGAGCGCCGTGACCGGTTTGCCCTTGTCGGCGAAGGTGAAGGGGCGCTGGGTGGGGGAATACACCGTTTCTTCCATGTTGAGGCCGAGGCCATAACCGATCGTGGCGAGGAAGTCCTCACCGAAGATTCGCCGCGCGGCGCAGGCTTTCTG
>CAYLJC010000001.1:5254-40540 GCA_964383345.1 uncultured Akkermansia sp.
CGGGGAAGATCGCGCGGAGCGCGTCGTCGCTCAGGTCTGCAACGATCAGGACGAGGGCGTCTTCCGTCGTCACGTAGAAGCCCGTGATCTCGTCGAGGGAGGCGTCACCATCGTTGATGCGATCTGTAGCATCGGCGAGGAAGTCCTCGGGCTTGACGGGATTGACTTTCACTTTCTTGCCGGCACCATCGGTTTCGCCGTAGACCGTTCCCCCCTTGATACCGCCACCGGCGAGCACGCAGGAGTAGGCGGCGGGATAGTGGTCGCGGCCGGAGTTGATGTTGATGTCGGGGGTGCGTCCGAATTCGGTGCCAATGGCCACGAGGGTGGATTCGAGCAGCCCGCGGGACTCGAGGTCTTTGAGCAGGGTCGCGACAGCGACGTCGAGTTCGGGGATGCGGGTGGCGGTGCCGCCGGACACATCGAGGTGCATGTCCCAGCCGCCCGACACCACTTCGACCACCCGGACACCGTTCTCGACGAGCCTGCGGGCGAGGAGACAGCCCTGGCCGAGACGGTTTTCGCCGTATTCGGCACGGTTGGATTCGTTGGAAATATCAAAGGCGTTCAGGGCGTCGCTCTTGAGGAGCCGGTTGGCCTGATGGTAATATTCCACGTAGGATTTGGGACCGGTGTATTTGAACTTGTCGACAAACTGCTGTCCGAGCTTCTGCGCCATCTCCATGCGGCGGTCGAAGCGTTCCCCCTCGACGATGAGACTGGTGTTGGGGACCCCGCCGCTGGGATCGGCGATGGGGAGCGGGCTGAGGGAGGGATCCATGAACCCGGCGTTGGAAGTGCTCTGCCCGATGAGGACGCTGTCCGGGAGGATTTCCCCGCGCTTGCCCAGAAGGGTCTGCACCCAGGGACCGACGGTGGGGTGGACGATGGTCGAGCGCATCTCGTAGCCGGTCCGCATGATGTATTCCCCCTGCTCGTGCGCGCCGTTGGTGGACGACATCGAGTTGATGACGGCGAGCTTGTCCGCCTGCTTGGAGAGTTCCTTGAGGTGCATCCCGAACTTCATGTTGTCGACGTTGGTGTCGATCATTTCGGTATCCCCCATGACACTGCTGTTTTTCTTCGGGTCGAAGGTGTCGAGGTGTGTCATGCCCCCGGCGAGATAGATGTAGATGAGGTTTTTGGCCTTGGCTCCATCCTGCGCCTGGAAGGCGCGGGGGAGGAAGGGCACGCCGACGCTGAGCCCGAGACTCAGTTTGGCGGTCATTTCCATAAAGTAGCGGCGGCTGAGCGGATCTTTTCCGGCGAGTTCGGCGATATGGTTCATGAGAGGAATGGGGAAAGAGTAGGAAGGCAAGGCAAGGAAAAGAGAGGAATTATTGAATGAAGAGAAATTCGGGGCTGTTCATGAGGGCCCAGGCGAGATCGCTGATGCCTTCGTCGCCGAAGTCTTCGATCATCCCGGTGCCGAGATCGAGTTCCTCCGAGGTGGGGAAGCGGTTCAGCAGGGTGAAAAAGACGCCGCGGACCTTGTCGTCGGGACCGTCGAGGGCTTCGAGATCGGAAACGATTTTCGAGGAGAGGCCGGTGAGCTGCTCGGTCACCGTGCCGTTCATCAGGGCGAGCACCTGGGGCACGGAGCCGTCGTAGTTGTGGGCGTCGGTGATACGGCGGTCGGACTGCCCGAAGGTGTCGAGGAGGGAGGCTCCCGGCGCGGGTTGAGGCAGTTCGGAGGCGCGCAGTTCCGTGTCGTTCATAAAAATGGGGGAATAATCGTCGCCGGATTCGGAAACCATCGCCATGGCGCCACGCGCTCCCCGGAGATTTTTCCACATCTCATAGTGACGCCAGACCTCGTCGTGGCTCGCGGTGTTGAAATCGATATTGAGCATTTTCTGGTAAAAGGATCCGTCGCCGCCGGTTTTTTGGTCGATCTCGGGACCATGGGCCAGCAGCATCATGGAGTCCCAGGCCTGTTCCGCCCGCATCCGGCGAAGGATGGGGCCGGGGAAATAATAGGCCTTGGTGAGATCGGGTTCTTCCATCGAAGCGATCGACTGGTAGGCACGGGTGTTGTAGAGGATGCGCATGAACTCGCGCAGATCGTAATTGACGCGGCGCATCTCCCTCTCGAGGTGCTTGAGCACTTCGGGTTGCGCAGCGCGCTGGATCTGATCGTTGCTGAAATCATTGACCGGTTCGATGATCGCCTGTCCGAAGGCGCGACCCCACATGCGGTTCGCGATGACGAGGGCGAAGCGGGGGTTCTCCGGCGCGGTGAGCCATTCGGCGATCGCCTCGCGACGGGTTTGCCCGCCCATTTTGGCGGCATCCCCGATAATGGTGCGGGGCTTTGCGACCTCATTCGGTTTTCCACCCTGACCGATGAAGTCGTGGGGAAGAATGGTCTCCATATTTTCGTTGTCGGCCACATTCCAGCCGAGCGCGGAGACAAAAAACTTGAACTGGTTGTCCTGGTTGCCCTCGAGGACGATGCCTTTGTTGCTCACCGCCCAGGAGTAAAAACTGTCCCTCCATCCGGCGGGGGCATTGGGCATTTCGACTTTTCCGCCGCCCATCATGCTGCTGGAGGCGCGGTAGCCGAGCGAGCGCTGGGTGTTGCCGAAAAAGGCGGCCATCTCGTAGAAATCCCCCTGGGTCCATTCGTCGAAGGGGTGGTCGTGACACTGGGCACAGGAGATGTCGATGCCGAGCATGGTCTGGCCGAAGTTGGAGAACGCGTCGAACTCCATCCCGGTGTCGCGCAGGAGAAAGCCGGAGGCGGGATTCTGGCCGACGTTCCCGGTCGCGGTGAGCATCGCGGTGATGATTTCATGGTAGGGGGTGTTGGCCTCGAGTTGCTCCCGCCACCAGTTCACGTAGGGATCCATGCGAACGCCGTTGTTGAAGTCGCTGCCGTGGATGCGGAACATGTCGGCGAAGTAGTTGAACAGGTGCGAGGCGAACCCCGGAGAGAGGAGGAGTTCGTCGATGAGGGCTTCGCGTTTGTCGGGGCGGGCATTTTCGGCGAAGGCGAGGAATTCTTCCCGCGTCGGGATGCGGCCGATGATGTCGAGATAGACGCGGCGCACGAAGAGATCGTCGGGAAGGGGATCGTTGAAGGAATTGAATCCGTTTTTCTTGAGGGTCCCGGCGAGGAGCGTGTCGATCTGGCGCGCCGAGGCCTTGGTGTAGCTGTCGTCGCCAATCTTGGCGAGGCGTTCGGCGGCTTCCTGGTCCGCCTTGATGAAACGTTCCTTGGCCACGAGAATTTCATTTCCGTCCCGCAGTTTGAACTTCAGGTTTTCCCCCTCGATGCCGAGGAAGATGGCCTGAAGTGATTTTCCGTCGGTGCTGGTCCAGGTCCTCGCCTGGGCGGAGGAGAGGAGACACGAGACGACGGCTGCGAGCAGGCCGCCGAGGGAGAAAAGGGAGCTACGGTATTTCATGGAAGGAAAGGGAACAAGATCCTTTCCCTTGCATATCGGATCGGGGCGGTTTCGTCACGACTATTTTTCAGAAATTTCGGCCGACGGAAACACCTGGTGATAATAGAGCAGATGGGTATCGACCTGCTCGCGATCCGGGAGGGAGCTCTGGGCACCGACCCCGAGGGTGGCGAGTGCTCCGGCGCAGTTCGCCGCGCAGAGAGCGGCGGTGAGAGTGGCACCCGCGGCGAGCCGGGCGGCGAAACATCCGGCGAAGGCGTCTCCGGCCCCAACCGTGTCGACCGGCAGCACGGGCAGGGTGGGGATGGCGAGGGGATCGCCCTCGCGCCGGAAGACGAGGGTGTCGTCCGCTCCCCGTGTGACGATGAGATGGGCGATCCGTAGTTGGTGCATCATGTCGCGAACGAATGGCGCTTCCGATGATACGGCGGGAAAACCGAGGAGTTCGTGGGCTTCGCTTTCGTTGACGATGGCGTAGTCCGTTTGGAATTGTTCCCAGGGAAAGGCGGGATTGACGGGCGACGGATTGATCACCACGGGAACGTCGGCCCGGTTGGCGATGAGTGCCGCCGCGACGAGCGCTTCGGGGGGGACTTCCAACTGCCCCAGCAGAACTCCGCCGGCCTCGATCACCTTGCGGTGCCGGGTGATGTATGTTTCGGAAAGGGTGAGGTTGGCACCGGGGGCGATCACGATGGTGTTTTCCCCCGCGCCATCCACGGTGATAAAGGCGCATCCGGTGGGAGCCTCGGCGGTCTGCAGGTGGGTGAGGTCGATGCCGGCTGCCTCGAGCTCGGCGCGATAGGCGACGCCCTCCCGATCCGCGCCGACCGCCCCGAAGAGGACCGCTTTGCTTCCCTGGCGGGCCACCGCGAGAGCCTGGTTGGCTCCTTTCCCGCCGCGAAAGAGATCCAAACGCTCCGTCGCGAGCGTCTCGCCGGGCAGGGGTAGATGTTCGACACGGGTGACGTAATCGATATTGAGCGATCCGATGATGATGGCCTGCTTGGCTTCTGGCATGACGGGAAAAGAGGGGTGGTCAACTGGCGGTCAAACGGTCGGGAGGGATTGTTTGTTCCCCTCGTGATCCACCCGCACGAGGGTGACTTCATTGGAAAAAATCTCTTCGGCATCGCGAAACACGGAAATGCCGTAGGTGGCCGAGGTGTTCCCGGTGCGGAGCCGGACCGCTTCGAATCGCAGGATCGCCCCCTGGCGGACACTCCGGCGGAACACCACGCGGTTCATCGCCACGGTTACGAGCTGGCAGCCGGGGAAATCCCTCGTCGCCGCCATCCAGGCCAGTTCATCGACCCAGGCGAGCAGATAGCCGCCGAAGAGGAACCCGTATTGGTTCATGTGTTCGGGGAGGACGAGGCGATGATTTTCCATGCGTTTACCATGGCCGTTGCCGAGGCGTTTTGCCACCGATTTCGCGGGGGAACCGGGTTCGCCCCGCGTCTCCGGTTTCCGTTGTCCGTGGCTTCTTTGTCATTTCCGAGCGAACGATTTGCATGTACAATGACCGCATCCGTCTTACCGGAACGGATCGCCTCCTTCTTTTCCATGATGATCAAAAACTCTCTTGCCGTCGCCACCCTTTTCCTGACGGGGCTGCTGTGCCCCGCCTTTTCGCAGGAGGACACGGGCGAGACCCCGCCGACTTCCGAACCGTCTTCTTTCGCCGGAAAATCCATCGACGAGATGACGCCGGACGAAGTGCTGCGCCTCGTCCGCTACAGCTACACGCTCTACAACCGCGATTTCACCGGAGTCCTCCAAATGGGGATCGCCAAAAGGGTGCCCTTTCTCCTTTCGCTCAAACCCGAGGCGATCCGCTTCATTTTCGACGATCCCGCCCAGATCATCTACGTGGACACGAGAAATCAGAAGTTCGCGCTTCTCGAAGGGATCGGAGGAAAGGAAATGACCCCCGTCAGCCCGTCGAAATACGGCGAAACGATTCGGGGGACGGATATCACCTACGACGATCTCTCGATGCGTTTCCTCTATTGGCCCAACGCGAAAATCGTGCGGCAGGAGAGGATCAAAGCTCGCGACTGCGTGGTCGTCCGGGTGCGCAATCCCGACGGATCGGGCGCGTATGCGACCGTCGATATCTGGATCGACAAGCAGAGCGGCGGGATGCTCAAGATGATGGGCTACAACCTCGAGGGCCGACCGATCCGCCGTTTTGAAGTGCTCCACGGCAAAAAGTTCGGCGATGTCTGGATGGTCGATGAAATGCGAGTGGAGACCATCAACCCCGCCAGCGGAGGCAAAATCGAGTCGAGCACCCGCATGCGCATCCAATCGACCGCCAACTGAGCCCCCCGTCTTCCCTCATGACGATGATCGACGGTTGGGCCTAGGCCACGGGCAAGGTTTCCATCGTTGTGTCGTTTGGTGAATTCTCCTCTCAGACAGTGAAGCGGGCGCCGGATTGGAATTGCCCCTGTCTACCCTCATTCTGAGCTGAAACAAAAAAGGGTTACGTTTCTTCGCTTCGATTCCGGAACCTCTCAATCCCGCTCTCCGCGACGCTGCGCACGACGCGTTCGTCGAGAATTAGATGACGCTTTTTGGCGCGGCGGATGAGTTTTGCGGCGGCGGAGGGATCGTCGAAGATTTCGTGGAGCAACCAGATCGCCTTTTCGTAGGCCTCGACCTCGTCGGGATGGTGTTTGAGAATTTTGCGGTATTCGGCGAGGGCCTCGTCGTAGCGGCCCTGGTTGAGGAGGTAGGCGGGGAGTTTCAGATTCAGGAGGGGTTTGTCCAGTTTGCCTCCGGGAAAAAAAAGAGCGTCCACCATTCGCATGAGCGGGCGGGTCGCGAGGTGGAAAATCGTTTTCCAGAGGAAGGCGAAGCCGAGGAGGAAGAGTCCGGCCCCGCCGACGACCCGTAACAGGTTACCGCTCTCGTAGCCTTCCGTGGCGGAATGGTAGGCGAGGCCGAGGAGTCCGATTCCGAAGAGCCAGCGAATCAGGGTGCCTTGGTGGTCGCGCAGCATTTCCCGAATCTTAAGAGGCGGTTGCCCTTCGGAAAAGGAAAATTTCCCGGCCTTTACAAGCCACCTGGTGACGGCTTTGCTGCGGGCCGATTCCCTTCTTGAATGTCCCTCGATCCGATGCTCCCACCCGAATATGATTTTGTCGCCGTTGGCGGCGGCGCGGCCGGTTTTTTCGGCGCGATCGCCTTCGCGGCCCGGGTTCCCGGAGCGCGGGTCGGCATCCTCGAGAAAACTTCGACGGTGCTCGGGAAGGTGAAAATCTCTGGGGGAGGGCGCTGCAATGTGACACACGCCTGTTTCGACGCGAAGCGGCTCACGAGCCATTATCCGCGGGGCGGACGCAATCTCATCGGGCCGTTTCATCGCTTCGGTCCGCGGGAGACGATGGAGTGGTTCGAAGAGCGGGGTGTCGTGCTCAAGACGGAGAGCGACGGACGTGTTTTTCCCGTCACCGATGATTCGCAGACGGTCATCGACTGTCTCCTCACCGCGACCCGTCGGCACGGCGTGGAGGTGCGCCACCACAGCGAGGTGGAGGCTCTGCGGCAGGGCGAGGGGCGCTGGTTGCTCGATTTGGGGGACGGCACGACGGTCTCGAGCCGACGGGTCCTGCTGGCCACGGGCGGGACGAGGAACAACGCGGGGGTCCGCCTCGCGGGGCGTCTCGGCCACGAGATGGCCCCGGCGGTGCCTTCGCTGTTCACTTTCAAGATTCCCGACCGTCGCCTCGAGGGGCTCTCGGGGATCGCGGTGGAGAATGTGGTGGTCTCTCTCGAAGGAAGCAAGCTCCGGAGCGAGGGGCCGTGCCTCATCACTCACTGGGGATTGAGCGGTCCGGCGGTCCTGAAACTCTCCGCCTGGTGCGCCCGCGAACTCGCGGAAAGAGACTATCGTTTTGACATTCGGATCCATTGGGGTGGAGCGATCCCGCCGGAAAGGCTGGAGACGATGCTGGTGGAGGCGAGGGAAAGCGCTCCGAAGCGGCTGGTGCGCAACGGGCTGCCGGGTTTGTCGGGATCGGCATTGCCCGCCCGGCTCTGGCAGCGCCTCGTCGAAGCGGCCGGTATTCCCGCGGGAGTTACCTGGTCGAATCTCACGCGCGACGCGCGGCAACGCCTCGCGGCCGAGCTGACCGCCGGGCGTTTCCAGGTGTGCGGGCAGAGTCTCAACAAGGATGAGTTCGTCACCGCCGGAGGAGTGGCGCTGAAGGAGATCGATTTCAAGACGATGGAAAGCCGCCGCTGCCCTGGGCTCTATTGCGCCGGCGAGGTGATGGACATCGACGGGGTCACGGGCGGTTTTAATTTTCAATCGGCCTGGACCACGGGCTGGATCGCCGGAGAGTCGGCCGCAGCGGCGGCGACGGCGGAATCGGAATCGGAAGAAGTGCTGAAACATGAGTGACGGACCACAAGCGGACCCGGATTCTCCTTTCTTCCCCGAGGGGGTGAGACGCATCCACGAGGAACTCCGGTGGGTCGAAGGCGAGTTGGCGGCGGGCGACACTCCCTCGCTCGCCTCGGCGCGGGAGCGTCTCGACGGGATGGAGCGGTGGCTGGACGACCATCGGGAAGATCCGGAGATCGGTGACTGGCAGGAACTCGCCTCGACCGTGGCCACCGCCCGCGGGCATCTGGAGCGGCTGCACTACCGGATCGAGGCGGCGGAGTCCGCCTATGCGGCGGCGCTGGCTCATCTGGAGAAGTCCTCTCTCGACGATCTCCGTATCGCGAGGCGGTCCGCCAATCTGCTGGTTTATCAGGGCCTGGCCAGGCTGTCGGGCAAAGACCCGGCGGATTGGAAAAAGGCGGCGGATCGGTTCGAGGAATCGATCCGGCTGCGCGAGGCGGATCCGGAACGTTCGGAGGCACTGCTCTGGGGACTGTCGGCGGCGTGGATGAACCGGGGAGAGGCTCTCTCCCGGTCCGGAGAGGGCGATGCGTTGGAGGAATCGATCCGCTGTCAGGAAAAGGCGCGGGCGATCCTGGCGGATTTCGACCTTACGGCCCGGACCGACTACCGCTCGCGGTTCGCCCTGTGCCATCTCAATATCGCGGCCGCCAAGGTGGAGTTGACCACCCGCCACGCCCGTCCCGGTCATGCCGACGCCCTGGCGCGCTACTCCCGCGCGGCGGAGATCCTGCGCGTGGCAGCCGGGGAGGGGAGCGAAGAGTCCAAGCGGGTTCTCGCGGTCGTCCTGACGAACTCCTCCAGGGCCCGCCTGTTGCTCGATGCGAACGACCTCGCCGCGAGCGAGGCGGAAGCGAGCGAGGCGCTGCGGTGGATGGATGGCTACGGAGCGGACGACTGGGAAATGGTGAATCTCGAACTGACCGCCCGCTGCACCCTCTGTCTCTGCCTGCACGCGAAGGGAACCGAGGGCGCCGCCGCCGCCGAAGCCGCGGCGGAGATCACCAATCTCGCCGAGGAGGGTTTGGAAAAGCTCGCCCGGCACCTGTCCGTCGGAGGCGTGCCGGAGCTCTTCGATCCCGTGGCGGGTCCGCTCTGTCGCTTCGCGGCGGAAGCCTACGCCCGGCACATGCCCCGGTTTCTGGAGGAATTTCTCCTCGAACACCTCGATCCGGAGCGGGGTGCGGCGGGGCTGGAGCGTTCCGGTGCCTGCCACGAAGCGGCCGTCGAGACCTTGTGGGCGGCGCTGGGCCACCTGAAGCGGGGTGGTTTTTCAGACATCGGCACGGAGGCCTACGAGCGCCGGGTGGAGCGGGAGATCGAATGGGACCGCTGTCGCGTTCGGCTCGCGGAGGTGCGGGCGGCGTATTTTGAAATCTGACCTTTTTGCCGCTCTCACCAGAGGCGTTTTCCTGGGCTTCCGCGCTGCCGACGGCGCAGGCTGCGGTCATGAGGGCGAGGCCTTCGGCCAATCCACGATGTTTCGCATCGCTGACGCAGCGGGCGGTGGGTTCTTTTTCATCCTACTTGGGTGTTATCTTTTGTAAAAAAAACTTTGCCAACACATGGCCAAGTGGTTAGATTCCCCGGTCTTTCGCGGAGGGTCGTGTGGTGGAAGATCCCGTTGAGGTCACGGAAACCGGCGTGGTGGAAATGTCTTCGGGCCGGAAAGGAGGCGCGACAAATTTTGTGCGGAACGGGGCGGCCCGGTGCGGTTGGCGAAGCCAAGGTGCCGGGCCGTTTTGTGTCTGCGCAAGGGTGTCGCCCCGGCGGCGGGAGCGTCTCCGATTTCGCGGACCCCGATCCCGTGATTGGCGGGATCGACGTGATTGGCGAAATTTTGGTGTCTTTCGCGAAAAAAAGCCGGAATGTTGCATAAGGCTCGGTGGAACTACGTCGGTAAGATAGAAAGTGTCTCCCTTACCCCGCATCACGCATGAACAACGAAATCGCTCTACTCACCCAGTTTCTCGAAAGTCTCGGCCCCGAAGTGTCCGGTCATTCCTCCTCCTCGCCGTTGGATCCCGATGAGATCGCCCGGATTCAGCTTTTCGCCGCCGGGAAGTTGAGTGCGGCGGAGCGCGACGCGCTGCTGCCCGGCATTCTCGAAAACGAAGTCGCCCTCCGCGAACTGGTCTCCGCCCTGCAGGCGACGACCTGAGGCGCGCACCCCGCGCCCCGGACAACCCCGGGTTTTTTTCATGGCCATGACGGGCGTTCGGACGAAACTACTGCGACATCCCGCCTTGTGCGAAGCCGCGCAAGAACTGGAGAAGCATCTGGGACACTGGATCGGGGCGACCGCACCGGCGCAACTCATCGAGTGGATCGACGAGGCGTCTCTCGGCCTGCTCTGCGACGCGTTTCTGGAAGCGGGCGGTTGCGAAGGAACGATCTGGCTGTTCGATGAAAATGCCGGCGATCTCGTTGCGGCCTACAATTCAGGAGAAGACGCTGGTTCTCTCGTCGGATTCCGCCAGCCTCTCGGCCAGGGCATCATCTCCCTCGTTTTTGTGCAACAGCAGCCCTACTGCGAGAACGAGATTCAGACGAGCGAGGGCTACGATGACACCCTCGACCGGAAGATTTCCAAGCACACCACGGCGATGATCGCGGTGCCGTTTTACTTCGGGTTCGGCTTGCGCGGCGTGATTTCCTGCGTGCAACTCAAGGAAGCGCGGCGGACCCGCCAGGGTTTCCGTTTCGCCGACGTGGAGACACTCTCGCGGGTGGTCAACCTGGTCGAGCGTCTCATCAACGAGTCCCTTTTCTCCACCGCACTCGGTTTCCACGATGGGGTCTGACCCGCAGTTGCCATCCGTCCTCTGGCCCGATCTGGAGCAGGCTCGCGCGGCGTTGCGAGCAGGAACCGGAGAGGGAATCAAAGTGGCGATCATTGATTCGGGAGTCGACCTCTCCCATCCGGCCCTCGACGGGCTCGAGTTGGAGGATGATCTCACCGTCTCGTGCGACGGGATCAACCTCCACATCCGCGAAGGCCGGGGGACCGATCTCTATGGACACGGGACCGCCGTTGCCAGCCTGGTCCGGCGGGAGGCCCCGCAGGCGAAATTGGGCAGCTTTCGCGCGCTCGACAGCAGCAATCACGCCCGCAGTTTCGTCATTGCCGAATGTGTCAACCAGGCCATCAACCGGGGCTATCAGGTGATCAATTGCAGCTTCGGCTGCCGTGGTCTGCCGCGCTACGTGATGGACTACAAAGAGTGGGTCGACCGGGCCTACCTCGAAGGGGTGCAGGTGGTGGCGGCGTGCAGCAACATCGACGTGGGGATCCGCGAGTGGCCCGCGTATTTCCCCAGTGTCATCAGCGTGCGCGGGATCGACTGCGCGCCCGACGCCTTCTATTTCCGTCCCGGCCGCATGGTTTCCTTTCTCGCCTGCGGGGAGCGGGTCGAAGTCCCCTGGCTCCGGGGAGAAAAAAAGATCGAGACGGGCAGCAGCTACGCCGCGCCGCTCATCGCCGGAAAAATCGCCCGGCTCCTCTCCGCGCTTCCCGGGATCGATCCCGCCGCCGTAAAGCCGCTCCTCTCCGTGCTCGCGGAACCCGCCTGAGAGGCTGGGGAAATTATATTTTTTCCCTTGAGGGGGATTTCATCTGGACGAAAAGGAAAATAATATTATAATTATTGTAATATTAACAATCTGTAATCCTTGAATAACCGTCTTCCAGGGAATTTAGAAGAAATTTTACCGCTTCGTTTCCGTCTCCGGGATGAATTGCGATTTTATCGTGCGTCCGGTGCGATGGTGGTCGAGCGGGTCGCCCGTCAGCAGCGCTACTCGGTCAAGCTGTGGCAGTTTGAGATGCTGGCGCGCTTCGATGGCACCGAGACCTTCGAGGGCGTGGCCAAGGAAGTCTACCGTCTGCAACCGGGAGGTTTCACCGCGATGGGCTTGCTGAATTTCTACCAGTGGCTCTACACGGAAGATCTCGTTCTCTGCGAGTGCGAATCGATTTTCGAACTCGCCGGAGAAACGGAGGACGGGGAGGAAGCGTCCTCTTCCGCCCGGGCCGCCGAACGCCCATGGTGGAGCGACCCCCGCGTCGTTCGCGGGGCGAAAATCGCGGCGGCGATCGTTTTTTCCCTCTCGGTGTTCCGGCTCGTCTACATCACCGCCCCCATTCTCGAGCCGCCGGCGGGTCGCCTCCAGGCCGCGGTGCAAAAGATTTTCCGCAAATCGGAGGCGGGTGTCTCACACGGAGAACTCGCCCGCGCGGCGCAGGAACCTGTCGTGGAAAAAGTCAGTCTCGCCGCCAAAGTCGAAGCCGCCCCGTCCTCCCGCGAGTCCGCCCCGGAGGCACCGGCGGTCTTGGAAAACCCGGCCTCGTCCGCACCGGCGGAAGCGGGGACGACAAAAGCGCCCCCGACGGAACAAGCGACTTCTCGCGACGGCGGGGAAATCCAATCCATCGAGACCCTGCGCGTCCGGTTGGAAGAATGCCGCATTCGTCGCGATGAATTTTACCTGCAGAACGACGAAGAAGGCTACCGCCGCGAAGTCCACCGCATGACCCGCCTCGCGAAAGAGATCGGGGACATCGAGAACAGCCTGTGAGTTCACCACGGACGACCCGCGAACAGGCTCGCCCGCACCTCGCTGATGAGAAGATCGCTCCGTTCGCGGCGGTGGAACACGCTGACCGTTTCATATCCGGCGGCGGACAGGGAATCCAGCGCGAGATCGAAAGCATCCCCGACCCGCGTCGGGACGTGGGAATCGGAACCGATCACCACGGGAATATTTCGTTCCGCCATGAGGGCGAGCATTTCGGGTCCCGGGTTCATCTCGGGGTAGGATTTGTTGAGCCCTGACGTGTTGATTTCCATGGCCACACCGGTCTTCGCGATGCGGTCGAGCGCGTTTTCAATGAAGGGCCGGATCCGGTCGAAATTCCAATCGACGGGACTCGCGTTCTTCACCAGATCGGGATGGGCGAGGCTGTCGAACAGTCCCGTCTCGGCCGATTCGGCGAGGTGGTCGAAATACTGCTTCTGAAAGGCGAGGGGATCGCCGCGCCAGTAGGCGTCCATGTATTCCGCGATGTGCCAGTGTACCGAACCGAGGATGTAATGGAAATCCGCCCGGGCGTGCAGCTCCCGGAGCCATCCCTCCATTCCCGGAAAAAAATCACTCTCCATCCCGAGCCGCACCTCGAAGCCCTCGGGAGCGGCATCGGCGGCCTCTTGGACGAGCGCGCGATACTCCTCGAATTGCTCCGGGGACATCCTCACTCGACTGGAAAATCCGTCGGGCATAGGGCTGTGGCAGGTCATGATGATCCCCGCGAGCCCCCGCGCCGCGCCGTGTTCCATATACTCGATCGGATGCCCCACCGCGTGTTTGCAGAGCGGGGTGTGCATGTGGCTGTCGAAAAAGAGAGGGGAGCGGGCGGACATGGAAACAGGAAATCAGAGGGATCGGCCTTCGTGGAGATGGAGCTTGTTCACTCCTACGACAGGACCGCCGCCATTTCATTCAAATTTCCTCGATCCGGCGCAGGGCCTCGCAGTTTTCCCGGAGATGCTGCGGGTGGATCGTGCCGACGATGGCGGCGGTGGTCGCCGGATGGCGGAAGACAAATTCGAAAGCCGTCGCGACCGGATTCTCCGGAGCGGTCTCCCCGCCGAACCAGCCGCTTCCGAGAGCCTTTTTCAAAAACACGCTTGTGCCCGTCCGCGCCGCCGCGTCCAGGACCGGTTCTTCTTCGGGGTGCCAGGGGTTGTAGGTCACCATCACGACATCGAGTCCGAGAGCCACGGCCCGCAGACCACCGGCCACGGTTTTGGTGGAAATGCCCGCCGAGCGGATTTTTCCCTGCTCCTTGAGCGCAAAAAGCGTCTCGACCGCGCCGGAATGATCGAGGACATCGAGATCGTTCCCGTCCGAGTGCAGGAGGAGGGATTCGACCCTGTCGGTTCGCAGGCGCAAGAGGGTTCGTTCGACGCTGGCGGTGATCGCGGCGGGGGAGAAATCGAAATGCGACCGCCCCTCGACAAAGTTCTCGCCCGCCTTGGAGACGATGACCCAGTCGTCGCGGCGCGATCCCAGCAGTCGTCCGAGCCGCTCCTCGCTGGTGCCATAGGCGGGGGCGGTGTCGAGCAGGTTAATGCCTTCGGCGAGGGCCCGTTCGAGCAGATCGAGGATGGCCTCGTCCGTGGGCAGATCGAAGGCCGTCGGATATTTGACACCCTCGTTCCGGCCGAATTTCACCGTGCCCAGTCCCAGAGAGGAAACGAGCAAATCGGTGGAGTGGAGGAGGCGTCGGCGCATGGGGAGCGGGGAGCGGTAGCTGGGGGCAATCCGCAGAGAAGGGGAAGGAATTTGTTACAGGCGCTCAAGGAGATAACGGATCACCGACTGAGGGCCTCAGTGCGCTTCGAGGCGACGGCCTTTGGGCTGTCCGATTTCGCCGAGGAGGTTGGTAAACCAGCTCTCGTCGATGTCGAAGGGTTTGCCGCCCCGGATCCGGGGAAAGGCGATGGTGCTCATGACGTCCCCGTTGTCCTCGTCGAGTCCGGCGACACCGCTGACGCCTTCGAGGGCGGACCTGGCGGCCTGGGCGCAACTGGCTTTGATGAGTTCGAGGTCGTCGGCGTTGGGGGCGGCGCTGCGGGCGAAATATCCGCTTTTCTGGACGAGAAACTTCTCGGCGCCGAGTTTCTCCCGAAGCTGGGCGGCGAACCACTGGCCCACGTTGACGGAGTCGAGACGGTAGTGTCCGAAGGCGTCTTTGGCGGGCTCTTCGCCTTTGGACTTCAACTGGGCGATGATGTTGTCGAGGCCGGCGCCCTCGCTGAGGAAAATGTTGACGCTGTCGTGCTCGTCCATCTTGGCGTTGAGCCGCTCGATTTCCTCCTCCATCTTGATTTCCATCTCGGGGAGCCAGACCGCATCGACATCCCAGCGCAACTGGTGGAGGAGGGCGTCGGGGAGCCAGTCGTACTGGTGCAGACTCTCATGGTAGTCGTGGGCGGCGCGGGAGGTGAGCCAGCCTCAGTGGCGTCCCATCACCTCGTGGACGATGAGCTGGCGCGCACTGGTGGTGTTTTCGTTGGCGACGTTGCGGAAAAAGCGGGCGCTCTGGTGTGCGGCGGTCCAGGCCCCGAGGGTTTGCTTGATGGGGTAGACGTCGTTGTCGATCGTCTTGGGCAGTCCGACGACAGTGAGGTGGTAGCCGTGTTCCTGGAGATATTTGGCGAGATCGGCGGCGGTGGTGTTGGTGTCATCTCCGCCGATGGTGTGGAGGATGTCCACCTTGTCCGCCTGGAGCCGCTCGGCGGCGATCCGAAGAGGATCCTCGCCGGGTTTCACAAAACCGCGTTTGACGCAGTCGTCGACATTGGTCAGTTTCACCCGGCTGTTCCCGATGGGGCTGCCGCCGAAGTTGTAGAAAATGGCGGCGTTTTCCCGCACCTGTTTCGGGAAATGATAGGAATTCCCCAGAAGAAGCCCCTGATATCCGTTGAGATAACCCATCAGGTCGGCGTCGGGCGCGAGGGTGTTGTATTGTTCGATCAGGCCCCCGATGGAGGCGGAAAGGCAGGGGGCAATCCCCCCGGCGGTCAAAAAAGCAATTCTCATCAAATCAGGTCAGGGCACACTGGGTGAAGTAGGGGTTTCCTCGTCGGCAAGCTTCCGATGAATCGTCGGGATGTCAAGCCAGCCGGAATGACATCATCCCTGACAAGCCGCCTCCTGGAGTCAAGGACCGGACCATGGTCTCCGGATGTTTTTCGCGCCCCGGACCATTACTTGTTGAAGGTTATGAAATTTTTAGTAATCTTGAATAAATCCGTTATTCCTGATGATTCGTGTTCCGTTTTCTTCCGCGTCCGATGCCCGATCCAGCACCGCCACGGGGGCGGCGCGTCCCCCCTTGCGGGCGGACGGCGCTCCGGCGAGCGAGGAGGAACGGGTCGCCTGGATCGAAGCGCGCCTCGCCGCGCTCGAGGCGAAACTGGTGAGCCACGCCGAGGAGTTGAAGTCGCAGGTTTCCGAGCGCGTTGTGCGCATCCAGAGCCGGTTGGAGAATGCGATGCGCCCCTTCCATTCGGATGGCGAGCTGGAAAAGGGAGACGACGGGGCGGTCAACGTGGTTCCTTTTGCCGCCGCGTCGCCGGACCTGCATCATCTCCACGCGAGCAACGCCCGCGAGGCGCTGCATGAGCTCAACCAAACGCTATCCCTCACCCGCGAGCACCTCGAAGCGCTCTCCAGCAGCGTGGATCGCATGCGCCAATCGGTGGGAAAAGCGGGGTGAGGTTCCGGGTGGTGTTACAGCGGCCTTGGGCGTCTGAGCTTGGATGCGGAGGAGGAGAGGAGGCTCGGCCCGAAGCGGGGCGGACTCACTTCTTGCTTGTTTCGACGGCCTTTTTCAGTTGGTCGAGGGCGGCTTTGGCCTCGGCGGCCACGGCGCTCGCTTTTTCGGAACTGGCCTTGAGGGCTTCGGCGCGCTTGGTGGCCTCTTCGACGGTTTTGATCGCCGCAGCGAAGTCGGCTTTCGCCTGAGCGGCGCGTTTGGCCGCTTCGTCCGCAGCACTCTGCACTTCCGTCACCGCTTTGGCGAACATGGGATCCGCCGCAGGGGCGGGTTTCGCGGGAGCGGGATTGGCTGCGGGCTTCGCCGGAGCCGGAGCGGGCTTCGCTGGAGCCGGAGCGGGCTTCGCTGGAGCCGGAGCGGGAGCGGGTTTGGTTTCCGGTTTGGCGGGAACAGGTGCGGGTTTGGTTTCGGGTTTGGCGGGAGCCGGGGCGGGTTTGGCCGCAGGCTTCGGTGGAGCGGGCTTCGTTTCCGGTTTGGCGGGAGCGGGTTGGGTCGCAGGCTTCGCGGGAGCAGGCTTCGCCGGAGCGGGAGCGGGAGCGGGTTTGGCTTCCGGTTTGGCCGGTGCGGCGGTCTTTGTGTTGGCGGCGAGAACGACGGGTTCGGCCTTGGGCGCTTTCCAGCCGGTATTGATGTCGATGCCGGGGATGGCGGCGGCGAGTTTGGTGGCTCCGGCGTCGGTGGCTTTGGTCTGCCAGATGAAAAGTTTTTTCAGCTTTTTCAGGGAGGCGAGTTTCTGGAGACCGGCGTCGGTGATTTTGGTGCCGTAAAGATTCAGATATTCCAGATTGGCGAGACCTTTCAGGGAATCGAGTCCGGCATCGGTGACGGCGGTGTTTTCCAGGTGGAGGCGGGTGAGGTTGTTCATCCCGGCGAGGTGGGCGAGACCTGTGTCGCTCACTTTGGTGCGGGCGAGATCGACCCATTTGACCCGTGCGGAGACGGGCTTGAGAACGGCGAGCTGATCATCGGAAAATTCCTTGCTGACATTGAGGGCGCTGAAACGCAGATCGGGGGTGTCCTGGGCGATGGGCATGAGCGAGGCGCCGATCTTTTCCACGCTGCCGATGGTCTCGGCGACGAGTTTGTCCATCGCCGGGTCGGCTTTGGGGGCGTCGGCTTTGGCAACTTTCTCGGGAACCTCGGGCAGGTTGCCGAGGACGTGGGTGAGAGCGGCGGTCGCTTTCGCATCGGGCTTGAACTCGGCGACGGTTCCGGTGCCTTTGGCCCCGCTGGTGATCCAGAAGGCGAGCACGGCGGTCTCTTCGGGGGTGAGTTGCTCCTTGTCCTCCGGCGGCATGTGTTCGTCGTCGTCGAGCGGCAGATAGACCCGCTGGAGGAGGGGACTCTCATCGACCTTGCCGGCGATGACCGAGGCTCCTTCGTTGCCACCCTTGAGGAGGGCTTCGAGAGAATCGACGCGGAGCTTGCCTTTGGGTCTTTTTTCCCCATGGCATCCGGCACATTTGGCAGCGAGGATGGGGGCGACGAGATCCTCGTAGAGCTGGCTCTTCATCGCGTCGGCGAAGGTGGGCGAGGTGGTGAGCAGGCTCAACGCGAGGACGGGAAAAAGGACGCGGCGATTCATAGGCAGGGAAAATTTTTACAATATTTACACAATCTATTCCGGTCTGTTCCGGGAAATCAAGCCTCAATAGGGTAGGTGATCGTGGTAAAGTCACGTGTGGGATCTTCCGGGTTGCCGCCGTCTGGGAGAGGGAGCATCTTCCACTGGTAAAAAAAATCCTGGAAACGGAATGACACCCGAAGGCACATCGCAGACGCAGCAGAGCATGGAGACGATCGTGATGGAGGCGTTGGGCGAAGAGGGTTTCGCCGCCCTCATCGCCGCGTTTTATCGTCGCGTCCGCACGGATGAGGTGATCGGTCCGATGTATCCCGAAGACGACTGGGAAGGATCGGAAAAACGTCTCCGCGATTTTCTCATTTTCCGCTTCGGCGGTTCCGACCGCTACCTGATCCAGCGGGGGCATCCGCGCCTGCGCATGAGACACGTTCCCTTTCGGATCGGCTCGGCCGAGCGGGATCGCTGGCTCGAACTGATGGATGCCGCGATGGACGAGATCGAACTGGATGGCGAAGCCCGCGTCCATCTTGCCGCGTTCCTGGCCCAGGTCGCCGATTTCCTGCGCAACCAACCCGATGACACCACGACCTGATATTTCCCTACAACCATGAAAATCCCCCTTCGCCCTCTCCTCCTTCTCAGTATGCCCCTGCTCCTCGGTGCCTCCGCCCTTCCCGCAGAGGAAAAAACCGTGGTCCAGTCGGTCAATTATCCGCTTCATTACTTCGCGACCCGCCTCGCGGCGGGGACGGAGTCCTTTGATCTTCACTACCTCGTCGATCCCGAAGGGGACCCGGCTTTCTGGAAACCGGGGGACGCGGCCCTCGTCGCCATGCAAAAGGCGGATCTCATCCTGCTCAACGGCGCCACCTACGAGAAATGGATGAAGACCGTCTCCCTGTCCTCCTCAAAGCAGCTCGACACGTCGAAGAGTTTTGCGAAGCGCTACCTCAAGACCGAGGGCAAAGCCCATCGTCACGGGGACGGTTCGGTTCATTCCCACGCCGGGACCGCCTTCACCACCTGGATCGATTTTTCCCAGGCCGGCGAACAGGCCTCCGCCATCGCCGCTCGCTTCCAAACGCTGCAACCCGGGGCCGCTGAGAAAATCGAGGCGAATCTCGTCGCGCTGAAAGCCGATCTCGACGCGCTCGATGCCTCGATGAAGACCTTCGGCGAGACGTGGGGCGACGAACCGCTCGTCGCCTCTCATCCCATCTACCAGTATCTCGCCCGCGCCTATGGGCTCAAGATCGAGGCGATCGAGTGGGAACCCGAGATGACCATCAGGGACAAGGACCTCGCCGCTCTCAAGAAAATCCTCACCCGTCATCCGGCGAAATGGATGATCTGGGAGGACAGCCCGACCGGGAAAAATATCGCCGCCCTCGATGCCATCGGAGTGAAAAGCGTGGTCTTCTCCCCCTGCGCCAACCGCCCCGACGAAGGCGATTGGCTCGATGTGATGAAGGCGAACCTGAAAAATCTCGAGGCACTCACGCAATCCGTCGGGTCGTCGCCGGAACCAGGACGCTGACGACGGGTCTTTCCCGGTCGCTACCCCTTGGTTTTTTCCTGCAAACGGATTTCCCGGACGATCATGTCTTTGTCGATCGCCTTGCACATGTCGTAGATCGTCAGGGCGGCGACGGAGACGGCGGTGAGAGCTTCCATCTCCACACCGGTCCTGGCGTCGGTGCGGACGGTGGCGCTGATGCGGAGACCGTCCGCCTCCGCCGCGAAATCGAGCGCGACTTTGGTGAGCGGAAGCGAGTGGCAAAGAGGAATGAGATCGGCGGTTTTTTTGGCCGCCTGGATGCCCGCCACCCGCGCCACCGCGAGCACGTCGCCTTTGGGGACGTCGCCCTCGGTGATCGCCCGGATTGTGGCCGGTGCCAGGGCGATGAATCCACTGGCAACGGCTTCACGGCGGATGATCGGTTTGTCCGAGACATCCACCATGGCGGCGGGTCCGTCGGGGCGCAGATGGGTCAGGGCGGGGGAAGGGTCCATGGAACTACTGTGGCGGGGGAAGACCATCCCGCAACGGACAAATCGGGATCGCGGCGGACGGCGTCTCCGACTCACTCCCGCAGATCTTCGGCCAGCTTGCGCGCGGCGGCTTCCCACTGCTCGGGCGCGCTGGTTCCGAAGGCGGTGACCATGCGCCAGGTGCCTTGGAATCCGGCGGGCACGGTGTCGTTGCCGAAGTTTTTCAGATAGTACTTCCGGTAGGTGCCGGGAACGTTCCAGAGCATCGAGACGGGTTTGGCTGCGCCGGGAGATTCCAGCAGTCGGGAGACTGCGAACTGGCCGCTGCCGGGTTCGTAGACAGCCATCCAGTCCACGGCCCTGTTGATGTGAAAACCACGTGCATTCTCTTTCCCGTCAGTGAGTTGTCCTGATAATACGGATTCTTGTTCGCCATCGTTTCCAGCGAGGTAAGCTGAAACCGTCGGGGTCCACGCGTGCATGAAGTGATAGACGAGTTTCAGCGGGGTTTCTTTCCCGGTGGAGAAGGCGGTGGTTTCGTAGAGACGGTTGTCCTTCACTTCCCAGGTACACCGGAGGGTAAACTCCCGGATTTTGGAGACGCGGTGAAAATGGAAAGTTTCGCCCCGGAGCGATTCGCCGGGTGTTGTGATCGTTTTTCCATCGAGAGAAAAGCGCAGCGAAGTCAGGACCTCGGGTTCGTTTTCCAAGTGCTGGGTGCCGATGAACCCCACACCGGGGAAGGAAAAAACGGTGCCGTAGGCGCTGTTCTCGGTGGTCATCGGCACGCCCTGGTAATCGATGCGACCGGGAGTCCACTGCGATTTTTGTCGGAGCAGGAGCGTGACCTCGCCGCAGGTGACGGTGATACGCGGCAGCTCGGGCCCGAGGTTGGGGCGGAAAGGTTCCGCCGCCGCGAGCGGGGAAAGGGACACCACCAAGGGGATAAGGAAGAGAAAGAGGAGGGTGCGGGACATCACGGCGCAGCAAACGCCGCTTCCCGGTGCCCGTCAGGCTACGGGATCATGCGGGTCCGGTGGAACTCGGGGTGCTTGACGTACGCCTCCCTTTCAGGCTATGACAGAGGTCATGCAACAAAACGGATCTTTTCCCACCTCCCGTCGTCGCTTCCTCGGCAACACCGTCGGCGCGGCCGCCTCTCTCACGATTCTCTCGGGTTTTGTCAAGTCCCGGGGGGCGGGGGCCAACGGCAAACTCAACATCGCCTTTGTCGGCGCGGGTGGTCGCGCCGCCGCCAACATCGGCGGTTGTGCCGCCGCCGGGCAGAATATCCATGCGCTCTGTGACGTGGACAGCGCCCGTGCCGCCGCCTCTTTCAAAAAATACCCCGAGGCGAAGGTCTACATCGACTGGCGCGAGATGCTGGAAAAGGAAGGCGACAAGATCGATGCGGTGGTGGTCTCGACGCCCGATCACCTCCACGCCGTCGCGACGATGGCGGCGCTGAAAATGGGCAAACACGTCTATGTCGAGAAACCGCTCACCCTCACCATTTCCGAAGCCCGTGCCCTCCACGAAGCCGCCCGCAAGGCCGGGGTCTGCACCCAGATGGGGAACACCGGTCACGCCAGCGAAGGGTCGCGGCTGATCAACGAGTATATCCAGTCCGGGGCCATCGGCGAGGTCTCGCAGGTCTACTGTCGGACGAACCGCCCCGTCTGGCCGCAGGATCTGGTGCGTCCGGCGGAGGAACCGGTGCCGGAGACCTTGGACTGGGATCTCTGGCTCGGTCCCGCTGCGGAGAAGCCCTACAGCAGCCAGATCGTGCCGTTCAAGTGGCGCGGTTACCGCGACTACGGCACGGGGGCTCTCGGCGACATGGGTGCGCACATCATCGACCATCCGGTCTGGGCGCTCGATCTCGGTCTGCCCAGCAAGGTCACGGTGGAAAAAGCCGATCGCGCGGTGCCGGGCGCGGAAAAGGATTCGCATCCGTCATCCTGTATCATCCACTACGAATTCGCTGCCAAAGACGGGCGGGGCCCGGTGAAGTTGCAGTGGCTCGACGGGCAGTACAAAATCCCGCGTCCCGCCGGGATGCGGGAGGATCAGCAAGTCCCCGACAACGGTTGTGTGTATCTGGGCAGCAAACATCTCATGATGCACGGCAGCCACGGCGGCACCCCCTCCATCATCGATCCGAATTTTGAAAAATTCGTCGCCCCGCCCAAAACCTTGGAGCGCTCCCCCGGCCATTACCTCGAGTGGATCGAAGCGATTCAACAGGGCGACCCCGCGCGTGCGAAGTCGAACTTCGATGTCGCCGTGCCCCTCACCGAGACCCTTCTTCTCGGCACGATCGGTTCCCTCCTCGGTGCCGGGACCGAGTTGACCTGGGATCCGGAGACGATGCGCACGGGCAACGAAGAGGCGGACAAACTCGTCCAGCACAGCTACCGCGAAGGCTGGTCGCTCTGAGCGGGGAAAGACGACGGACTATTCGCTGTCGTCGGAGAGCACATCGAGAGTGAATCCTCCGATGTGCGAGCCGTCGGGACCGGGGTAGATCCAGTCGTTGAGGCGCTCCATCGTGAAGGTCACGGTGGCTCCGCGATGGAAATTGAGGAGTTCGTGGGGATCGTTCATGAGGATGCCGGTCACCTCGGTGGAGGTGATCTCGAGCACCGTCACCCACATGTATTCCGACTTCCGGTTTTCGCGGAACTCGGCCTTGGCAATGAAGCGGTCTTTTTCCCCCGATCCCGCGGTGTGGTAGGATGCGACGAACTCCGGCCACCGGACGATGGCCTCTCGGACCGCTTCCGCCATCTTCGGGTTGTCGTCCGAGATCTCGATAACCGGATCAAAAGTCGGCTCGTCGAAGAGGCTCACCGGATCGTCTCCGCAGAGCCGTTCGAGCAGACCGGGATCGAATTCATTGCACCGCTGCAACTCGGGGCAGTAGATCGCGAGGCAGTCCGGCCCGCCCATCGCGGCGAGGATGCGTCCGATGACCTGGTAGGCTTCGCGGATGCGGGTGCGATCCGTGGTTTCTTCCATGAGATCCACGGAGATCCAGGCGACGTGCCGCTCGATGGCTTTCCGCAAGCGCTTGTCCCGGATCGCGACGCGGGCGAAGTTCCCGGGATCTTCGATATAGGGTCGGTCCGAGACAAGCACGGTGAAGAAGCCGGCGGGAATGCTCACCATGAAATGGCGAATCCAGTCCTTCCCGGCACGTCGTTTTTCGGACGGGGAAAAGGGTGTCACAAAAAACTCGGCGTTGACTGCTTCGGTAGGAAAGCGGATCCCGAGGGCATTCGAAATACAGTGACGGATACTGTTTTCATCCACTTCGCGGGGGTCGGAGAGAAAAAAGACGAGGGAAATGAGAGGGGCGGTTTGGTCGTCCGGCTTTTCCGCGTCAGCGGGGGAGGAATCGAGCCCTTCTCCGGGAGGAGGCAGCAACCAGCGCACCAGTTCGACGGCGAACCAGAGCAGGGCGAGGAGGAGCGCGGTGATTCCCCAGAGAGTGAGGCCGGTGACCATCAACAGCGCCGTCGGCAAAAGAAGGACGGCGGCGGAAAGGCAGGGGAATTTCTGGAATCGAAACGACATGAAAAATCACATTCGGTGACGGACGCGGGCCGGTTCGCGCTCTCCCGGTTCAGGGAGAGACGGTGGTGGCGCGGGGGGCGGGCACGGTCGGCAATCCTTGCGCGGGGTCAATCACGAAACGTTCGCGCGTGGGATCGGAGGGGATGTTTCTGGAGTGTCGACGCGGCATGTCGCCGGAAGTTTGGCAGTTGGCGGATTCTCTTGCAACTTTTCTTGAGGGACGTGGTTCCCTCCCGTATCAATGTTTTCCGCATGACGACTCGTTTTTCCTCCCGGATACTCTCTCACTTCGCTCTCGTTCTTTGTCTTCTGCTCGTCGGTCCCGCCGTCTTCGGAGAGGACAAGGATGGGAAGGTGAAAAGCAAACCCGCCAAGCCGGAGCAACGTTCCCGGGACAAGGGGGCCAGCGCCCGTCTCGAAGCCTGGGAATCCCTCAGTGAAGAGCAGCGGGGGAAATTGAAACAAGCCCTCCGCGACGCCTGGACCGATCCCGCCGTGATCAGCGCCCGCGAAGAGGTGAAGCAGGCCAGCGACGCCTATCAGGAGGCGATCCAGGCGGCGGTGCACCGGTCCGATCCGTCTCTCGCCGACGTGATGTCGAAGATCCAGCGGTCCAACAGCGGGATGGCGCACGAGCGCATTTGGGGGCGACCGGGCAGAGAGGGGAGTGAGGGGCGCAAAGGGATGCCCTCCTCGTCGCGTCGGGGGGAGGCGGACAACGAGGACAAGGATGGTGCGAAACCGCAGCGCGGATTTGGCGGCCAGATCCGTCCTCCGGGTTACCTCGAGGCCCTGTCGCCGGAGGAGCGGGAGAGTTTCCGCCGCGCCGAAGAAGCCGCCCTGGCCTCCGATGCGGTGCGGACGGCTCGTTCCGAACTGGAGCAAGTGCGTGAGGAAGGCGAAGCGCTCCGTCACCGGCGCCTGGATGCGCATCGCAAGCTCCGCAAGGCCACCATCGAAGAGATGATCCGCTTCGATCCCTCCATCGCGGAACTTCGCGAAAAACTCTCGGGAGAGAATCGCGATGCGGGGGCTCCGCGCCGCAAGGCAGGCGGCAAAAAGGACGACCCGCCGGGACCGGGGAAAAAATCCGCTCCGGATGGGGGTGCGGGGGACGAGGCACCTCCCCGGCCCGAGTAGGCTGCGACTCTCAGTCGAGGGAGGCGCGGAAGGCGGCGAACTCCGCCGGATCCATCTCGATGAGATTCTCCCTGGCGGGAAAGCGGCCCTCTTCCACCTCGGTGATATATTCGCGGAAAGCGGCGATCCTTTCGTCCTGAAGGCGGCGGTATTCGGCCAGAAAATTCCGATAGGCCTTGGCATGGCGGGGGAGGCGCTCTTCGTATTCGCCGAGGATGTCGTCTGAAAAAAGAAACTGCGTGTCGCAGCCGCTCCCCGATCCCAGTGACATGAGCAGGAGGGAGGTGTTCGCCGAGAGGTAGCTCGCGAGCTCATGCGGCACGACCTCGAGTTCGGCGGCGTAGGCCCCGGCGCTCTCGAGTTCCTTCATTTTGGTATAAAGCACCTTCGCCTCGGCGGCGGTCTTGCCGACGGCGCGGTAATTCGTCCAGGTGACATGGCGCGGGACCAGACCGAGGTGACCTACGACGGGGATGCCCTCGCGGGCCATCGCCTCGATCAGGCGAGGACTCGCCGAGCAATACACCGAGCTGGCACCGAGTTCGAGGGCGCGGAATCCCACGCGGATCGCTTCCTCGGGTGAGGCCATTCCGTGGGGAGTGGATCCTGAGAGGAAACTGTTCGGCGCGGCCGCGACGAGGAGGGGGAGCCGCGCCTGCGCTGCGGGGGAGTCGAAGCTGCAACTCATCAGGTCGACCCCGGCTCTCTCGGCGGCACGGGCTTCTTCCGGCGATTTCACATGGATGTGAGTGAGAACGCGTTGGCCTTTGAGTTGCTGCAGTTCGTAAACGGTGTATTTCTTGCGAGGGCGTAGCATCCACTCAGGCTATTTTGAGACGACGGAAACGGCAAGCCCATCTTTTTGATCGACGGAGGGGAGTTTGCTGTCTATGATCGGGAGAAGTCCACCTCCCATTTCCAATGAAGAGTTTCTCCTTTTTCCTCTTTTTCCTCCTCGTCTCCGGTTCCGCTCTCGTGACGAGCTGCACCACCACTTCGGACGATACCGCTCCGGGTGGGATTTCCGCGTCGGAAACGGGAATGAACCGCGAGTCGATTTACAATTGGCAGGATCGCACGATGCGGGAACTGGCTTATTAACCGCATTCTTTCCCGGAAGAAGCCCCTTTTTTCAAGAAGCCTGTCAGGCCGCGAATTTTATAAATACTAGACGGTTTGGCTTTCTTAAGTGAAACTCTCCCTGAGTTTCACCCATGTCACCGCAGTTTCTTTTCGAGTATTTTCTCCCTGCCGTCGGCTTTGCGATGGGAGCCTGCATCGGGTCTTTTCTGAACGTCGTGATCTACCGGATCCCGAACGGTCTCAGTGTGAATGAACCCAAACGGTCTTTTTGCCCCCACTGCAAAAAGCAAATCCCCGTTTATCTCAACATCCCGTTGGTGACCTGGCTGGTGCTGCGGGGAAAATGCAAGTGGTGCCGTGCGCCCATCGCCTTCCGCTATTTCCTCGTTGAGCTTCTCACCGCGATCTGCTTCCTCGCGATCTGGCATCACGGGAACCACAGCGTGGGTGTGCCCGGAGTGGTGGCGCTCTGGGTCATCACCTCCCTCCTGATCGCGGCGACTTTCATCGATATCGATCATTTCATCATCCCCGACTCCATCACCATCGGGGGCACCGTCGCGGGATTGCTCGCGAGTTTTGCCGTTCCGGCCCTGCACGGCGAAACGGTTTGGTGGAAAGGCGGGGTCGCGGGTCTCCTCGGCGCGGCGGCGGGATTCGCGCTGCTCTGGCTCATCGTCCTGATGGGAAAAATGGTCTTCGGCAAGATCAAACACGACTTCGGAGAGCCGACCGATTTTGAAATTTCGCAACCGGGGGGCGAGGAAGCCGCCATTCTCATCCGTCTCGGCGAGCACCAGTACGAGTGGGGTGACGTCTTTTTCCGGAAGTGGGACAGGCTGGAGATGGAGACGGTCGAACTGTATCTCGACGGAGAAAAACGCGAGTTCCGGGAGCGCTTCCGCGTCCTCGCCGACGCCCTGGAAGTGGACGGAGAGCGGGTCGAACTCGACACCGTGAAGAAAGTCACCGGAAAGATCACTTCCGCCGTCGTCCCGCGCGAGGCGATGGGGTTCGGCGATGTCAAATTCATGGCCATGATCGGGGCCTTCCTCGGCTGGGAAGCCGCCATTTTCACCATTTTCGCGGCCTGCGTCATCGGTGCGGTCGTGGGCCTGGTGCAGAAGCTCATCCTCCGGGAGCAGTGGGGGAGACCGCTGCCCTTCGGTCCCTATCTCGCCCTCGCCGCCTTTCTTTGGATTTTCATCGGGCCGGCGATCTGGTTCTGGTATGCAGGAATCCTTCGCTCTGCGGGCGGATTCCGGTAAAGTGTCGCCATGCTCGTCGAAGGAACCCCGTATCGTACCGTCTGGATCGGAGCCGATGGAGAATCGGTCGGCATCATCGATCAGCGCCGCCTGCCGTTCGTCTTTGAAACCCTGAGCCTGCACAGCACCGCCGAGGTGGCTTTTGCGATCCGCGACATGCTCGTGCGCGGGGCCGGTTGCATCGGCGCGGTCGCCGCTCACGGCATGTTCCTCGCCGCGCGGGAATGCCATCTCGCGGGACTCTCCGGGAGCGCTTTTGACGAGAGGCTCGTCGCTCTCGCAGCGGAACTCTGTGCGACGCGCCCGACGGCGGTGAATCTCGCCTGGGCGGTGCGGCGTCAACTCGACGAGTTGGCACCCCTCGCCGATCCGTCGCAAAAAGTCATCGCCGCCCGCGACCTCGCCCGCTGCATCGCGGATGAGGACGCCGATTTTTGCCGCCGCATCGGGGAACACGGCCTGCCTTTGCTGCGGGATATTTTTCATCGAAAAGGAGGAAAAACTCCTGTCAATATACTGACACACTGCAATGCGGGATGGCTCGCCTTTGTGGATTACGGATCCGCCACAGCCCCGATCTATGCGGCCCACGACGCCGGTATCCCGGTGCATGTCTGGGTCGATGAGACTCGTCCGCGCAACCAGGGCGCGCGCCTCACTGCCTGGGAACTGGGTCAGCACGGGGTGCCCCACACCGTCATCGTGGACAATGCCGGGGGACACCTCATGCAGCGGGGGCTGGTCGATCTCGTCCTCACCGGGACGGACCGCACCACCTGGACCGGCGATGTCGCCAACAAAATCGGGACCTACCTCAAGGCGCTCGCGGCGCGGGACAACGGGATTCCCTTTTACGTGGCGCTTCCGTCATCGACCTTTGACTGGGAAACCGCCGACGGCGTTGCCGACATCCCCATCGAAGAGCGCTCCGGCGCGGAAGTCGGCCGGATCAGCGGTCTCGCGGCGGAAGCGGAGGCAGGAGGAGGATTTCCCGGCGAAGTCGAGGTGAATCTGGTTGCCAAAGGCAGTCCCGTGGCCAACTATGCCTTCGACGTGACGCCGGCGAGGCTCGTCACCGGGCTCATCTCCGAACGGGGGGTCTGCGCGGCGTCGGCACCGGGGATAGCGGAATTGTTCCCGGAAATCAGTCCTTCGCGAGAGTCGGCGAGCTGAGCAACAGCGTATCCTTTTCCACATGCCAGTCAAAATCGATCCCAAGCTGCACCAGGAGAAAAAGCCTTCCTGGATCCGTGTCCGGCTGCCCAACAATCCCGTCTTCTGGGACACCAAGGGACTCATCGACGACCTCAAGCTGGTGACCGTCTGCGAAGAGGCGCAATGTCCGAACCGCTGGGAATGCTGGGGGCAGGGGACAGCAACCTTCATGATCGCGGGGGATCGCTGCACCCGCGCCTGCGGCTTTTGCGCGGTGGACACGCGACGCCCGCTCGCCCTCGAGGCCGATGAACCCGACCGCGTCGCCGAGGCGGTGCGGCGCATGAAGCTCAGGCATGTCGTCATCACCGCTGTCGCGCGGGACGATCTCCCCGACGGCGGGGCCTGCCATTTCGCCAACGTCATTTACAAAGTGCGCGAACTCAATCCGGAAACCGTCATCGAGGTGCTCGTGCCCGACTTCATCGGTCGCGACGATTCCCTCTGGGTGGTGATGGAGGCGGCCCCGGCCATTTTCAATCACAACCTCGAAACGGTCGAGCGGCTCACCCCGGTGATCCGCTCGAAAGCCGAATACCGGCGTTCCCTCGCGGTTCTCCAAAACGCCCGCAAAATGGCGGCGGAAATGGGGCGGCGCTGCGCCACCAAGAGCGGTATCATGCTCGGACTCGGCGAGCGCGAGGACGAAGTGTTTCAAGCGATGGACGATCTCCGCGCCCACGAGGTCACGGTCCTGACCATGGGCCAGTATCTGAGACCTTCGCCGAAGCACCTGCCCGTCGTCGAATACATCGAGCCGGCCGTGTTCGACCGCTATCGCGACATCGCCCTGGAAAAGGGCTTCCGTCATGTCGCTTCGGGACCGCTGGTGCGCAGCTCCTACCACGCCGCCGATTTCAAGCCCGAGCTCGATCCGCTCGCCTGAAGAGGGGAGCGGATGATCAGGCGATCACGGGATGCCTTTCCCGTTTCGTATGGCCGGAAGTGTGTTACGGTCTTCCCAATCTTCTCCTTCCCGCCCCCGGACGAAGGAAGTGACACCTTTACCGAGACTCATTCGGATGGCCCTGCCCCTGAAAAATGAAACCGGCCACGTTCTTTTTTCGCACCTTCCTCCTTTCCGCCTTCACCATGTCCCTCCTCGGTGGGGCCATTTTCACGGACTATTATCTCCGGCACGAGATCACCCGAAAAGCCAAGCGCTACCTCGCCGGCCAGGGGATCGAGCTGGTGCCGGCCAGCGCGGTGGCGGCGGCGGCGGAGGGAAACCGGGAACACCTCGTCCAGCTCGAGACGGCCGGGGTTTCCCTCGGGGAACCCGATGAGAGCGACACCACGCCGCTCCTCGCCGCCGTGAAGGGCGGTCACGATGAGGTGGTTGATTTTCTGATCACCCGCGAGAGTGCCCTCGCCACGCTCAATCACCTGACCGAGCCCACCCGGGAGACTCCGCTGGTGATAGCCCTGCGCGAGCGTCGCTTCGCCCTCGCGGATCGCTTTCTCGAAAAAGGCGCCAGCCTCGAAGTGGATGCCGAGGCGGGACTTCCTTTTCTCATCGCGGCGGTGCAGACCGGGGACCGCGAAATGATCGACTATCTCCTCCGAAACAAGGTCGAGGTGGATTACAAAGGAGCCCAGCCCATCACCGCCCTCGCCGTCTCCGCCAATCTCGGCGAAATCGGCCTGATGAAGCGATTCATCGAGGCGCAGGCGGACCCGGACACCCGCGGGATCTCCGGCAAACCGCTCCTCGTGGAAGCCGTCCGGGAGGGAAACCGGGAAAAGTTCGATCTTCTTCTGGCGAGCCAGGCCGATGTCAACGCCACCACCGGAGACGACGACGGGCCGCGGACAACGGCGCTGAGCTTCGCGGTCGCCGCCCGGAACGTGCCCTTTCAGGAGGCCCTCCTCCAGGCCGGGGCGAATCCCGATGTCCACACCCTCGCCGGAGAACCGCTCCTCTTCGAAGCGGTGTCCTCCCGTGACTACGCCTTGACGCGGCGTCTTCTCGAAAAAAAGGCTGCGGGCGATGTGCTTTCCTCGTCGAAGGTATCCCCCCTCGTCGCGGCGGTGCGGAACGAAGATCTCGAAATGGTCGATCTGCTCCTGCAGCATGGAGTGGATCCCTCCTTTTCCGGAGAAGCGGACGAATCTCCGCTCTCGGTGGCGGCGAGCAACGGCAATCTCGCGATCACCTCCCAACTGATCGCCTCGGGAGCCGACCTCGACACCCGGACCCTCCTCGCGAAATCCTACCAACGCCGCGACGACCCTCTCATGAGCCTGCTGCTGCACGTCGGCGCGGACCCCGAGACCACCCTCCCAGGGACCGACGAACGCGTTTTTGACACCGCTGTGCGCGACGGGGCGACCGGGGCCGTCCGCACCCTCCTCGCGGCCGGCGCGAAGATCGGGGACAATCTCTGGGCCGCGCTCCTCACGGGCCAGGACGACCTCATCCGTCTCATCCTGGAGGCCGGTGCGGATCCTCGCCAGCCCGGGCCGGAGGGACAGGATCCCCTCGACTATTGCCTCACCCAGGGGCGCTACGCGGCCGCCCGGGTTCTTCTCGGCGGAGGGGCCGACCCCGACGCTCGCTTTGATGCCGATGAATCCTGGCTCTCCCGCGCGGTGCGGCAAGGCAACACCGACATCGCCCTCGCCCTCATCGAATCCGGTGCCACGGTGAAGGATGTCGCAGCCAACGACGGCCACACCCTCCTCGGCTGGGCCATCGCCAACGATATGACCGAGGTCGCGGTGGCCCTCATCAAGGCGGGTGCGAATCCGGACTCCGAAGAGCGTTCCCCGGCGACGGTCGCCTTTCGCGAAAAATTCGACAGCACGACCTTTCGCTATCATCTCCAGGTCGACAGCCGGATCCGTCCCCTCATGATGGCCGCCGCCCAGAAGAACCACATTGTCGCCCAGGCTCTCATGGATGGCGGGGCCAAAGGGCGGGCCTACTCGCGAAAATACCTCTTCGCCGCCAGCATCGGGGCCTGGTTCAAGGATGTCGAAATGCAGCAGATCGCCTTGCTGGGGAAGGTGCCGAAGGTGCAGCCACGCAAGGTCGTCGTGGATCTCTCGGCGCAGCGGGTCACCCTCTACGAAAACGGGATTGCGACCTACTCGACACCCTGTTCGACCGGACGATCCGGCTACCGCACCCCGACCGGCGAGTATGTCATCAGCGACAAAAACCGCCATCACACCTCCTCGATCTACCATTCGAGCATGCCCTATTTCATGCGGTTCAGTTTCAGCGCGTTCGGTTTGCACCAAGGCGCGCTGCCGGGCTATCCCGCCTCCCACGGATGCATCCGACTGACCCACGAAGGCGCTCGCCACCTTTTTGGAAAGCTCCAGGTCGGCGACTACGCCGTGGTCCAGCCCTGAGCCGTTTCTTTATTTGACCGGAAGCGTCTCGGTTGCCGCGCCAGCGGCCGGTTCGATTCCCAGCATCTTGCAAACGGTGGCGTGGAAGGCGAGTTGGCCGATCTCGTCGAGAGCCCCGGAGAGGGGCGACTGGGGATACCCCGCGAGCAAGATCTGCCCCGACATGCGGATGGATTCCCCCACCGGATATCCGAATCCGCCGAAGAATCCCGGCCCGTCCGCCGGATCAAAGATCGGTTCGTCGGCCTTGTGATCGGCGAAGGCGTAGCCCGTCTTCAGCACGAGGATGCGATCGCCGGTGCGATCAGGATGCAGGTAGGCCCAGTCGGCGGGCAGTTCCTCCCGCTTGAGCGTCCGGAAGTAGATGCGCTTGCTGAGTTCGTTGTCGAACTTATCCATGAAAATCTTTTGTTCGCCTTCGCTCCCGGTGAGATCTTTGAAAAAGAGATTCGCGACCGCATCGTGCGCGATGATGTCGGCGTTTTTCATCATCTCGTCGCCGAGGAGGTGGGCGATGTTCACATTCTTGTCGAGTTCGGCGAGACCGTGATCGGTGGTGATGAAAATGATGAGGTTCGCGTTCGGCGGGGCGAGGGTGGCCCACTCCGCCCGGACCGTGTCAAAAAAGGTCTGCAGGGCCTGGTCCGTCTTGGCGACGGCGGCATAGGTCTCATCGGCGCGGGGGCCATGAACGAGGCCGGCACGGGCGATGTCCTCGAGTCGCAGCATGAGGAGCCGGAGTTTTCCGCCCGCCGGAGCTGCTGAGGCCGTCGTCGCCGTCGCCGTCGTAGCCGTTTCGCCTTCCGCCGGTGCGGGTGTCGGTGCGGCGGCACCCGCGCTGGCACGCCATTGCTCGAGGGCCTTGTTCAGTCGCGTCTCGTCGCTGGATTCGGGATCGTAGCTGTCGAGAAAATAGGCGGCGGCGTGTTCGCCGGTTTGGTTCTGTGAGAGAGGCCAGTCGTGGACGAGGGTGCGGATGCCCTGACGGGTGGCCGTTGTCCAGATGGGTTCCGCGAGGAGGAGCGCTCCATCGATGGGATGGTCGACGATCTCGCCGGGGCCGGTGCGGATGCGGTCCGCGACGATGCCGTGCTTGTCGGGGGTCACGCCGGTGGCCATGGTCGCGTGGGCGGGAAAGGTCAGACAAGGAAAGTTGGGGCGCATCTTGTTGGTGGCGCTCCCGTCCGCAGCGAGTTTTTTGAAGAAAGGAGTTTCGCTCTTTTCAAGGTAGTCGCCGCGGAACCCGCTGATGTTGATCCAGACCACCACCGCCGGTCCGTCACCGGAATTCTGTGCCGGTGGCGGCGGAGCCTTGTCCTCCTCCTTCTCATTCATCGCCGTCTCGGCCGCCGCCATGTTGTCCCTGCGGTATTCCGCAAGCACATCCTCGGTGGATCGGTCTCCTTCGAAGGCCACGCGGGTGAACCGGATTCCCTCGCTGCCGCTCCAGAGGAAGAGAAGTGTGACAGCGAGGAGAAGAATCGCGATGAAGGTGATCAATGAGCTGGCAAAGGACCGGAACATGGCATTTTTGTAGGCGAAAACGGGGGGGGATGCAAGTGCGGGGAGATTGCTATTTGCGTGAGAGTGCGAGGTGGCGCCGGTCGTGAGGAGAATGGGGATGAGAAATGCGGGTGAGACCCTGCTGGCACGCGACCGGGCAAGAGGTCGAGAGAGAGGAGCCTCTGGCGTAGCGTCGTGATCGCAGGCATCGTTGCAGTGACTTCGATGATGTTCGCGCGGAAACCATTGAGTTTTGCGGGACAGGACGTATCATATTTTTGATGGAAGAGACGATCTCACGGGAGGAGGCAATGAACGGGATTCCCGGTCTGCTGGAACCCTTGGACCGCTCGCTGTCGCCGAGGCTTCAGGAGACGATGCTGGACAGCAGGCTGCGGCTCTCTTACGAGAATTTGCGGTTGTCGAAAGAGCGGGACGACATCTTTCGGAGAGCGGTAAGGCATACACAGGCGACCGAGTTCCCCTGACGCCTCCCCCGGGCAAACGGTCTCGACAGGGCCTCGGGTTTTGCCGACCGACCTGCCGTCATCGGTTTTACAATTCCGGATCTGAAAGAGGCGGGGGACGGCGTTTGCCGATGGTGGCGCGGGCGACGAAGCGGGTTGCGGGATGGCGTTCGGTGAGGAGGAGGGAACCACCGCAGCAGCGGCCTTTTTCATCCATGAGGGGTGTCTCGTCGTGCTCGGTGAGGTCTTTTGCTTTGATGATTTCGAAGCGCAGATGGTATCCGGGGGCGATGTGGCGGCGGAGTTCGAGGGCAACGCGCCCCATGGTGTGGCGGGGGTTGATCTCGCAAAAGGGGCGCAGGACGAGTGCGCCGGAGGGATCGCGATAGAGATAGGCGTCGATACCGAGGGGACCTTCGTAGTGGTGGTCGCCCGCCCAGCGCAGGAGGTCTGCGGCGAGCGCCCCGTCGGCGGCATAGAGGGGGAGGACTTCCTCCGCGAGGGTGCGGGCGAGGAGGGGGGCGAGTCCGTTGCAAAATTTGGCCTGGCAGTGGCTCCCGCGGTAGCCGCCGCTTTTGGCGATGATTTGTTCGACGAATCCGAGGAAGCGGATGGCACCCTCTTCGATGTGATACTGTACCGAGAAGTCGAAAACCCTGTCGTGGGCCGGCTCCAGGAGGATGCCGCCCTCGGCGAGGATTGGTTCGGCAAAAGGGCGTTTGGTGATGGCTTCGACCTCATGGAGATCGAGGCGGGTCATGCCGGATCCGGCGGTGGAAAAGGCTCGCTTGAGGATGGCTTCGCGGTAGCCCCGGGTGCGCAGGGCGGCGATGGCGGCGGCGAGGTCGTCGGCGTCGCGGCAGGGATGGGAGGGCGTCATCCAGCGGGGGAAGGCCCGGACCTGGCTGATTTTGGAAAAAAGTCGGCGTGTCGTTTCCGACCAGGACGCGGAGGCGGAGGCGGACGCAGTGGCGAAGCGCAAATCCTGGAAACGCTCCTCGAGATCCGGGGCGAGGGACCAGGGCCGGAGGCGGTGGACCTTGCGATGGACGAGCAGGGCGGAGGGATCGGGCTTGCCGGTTGCATCGAGGGCCTCGAGTTCGGGCAGGGGAAATCCGCAGCGCCGCAGTTTGGCGAGATGCGCCTGCGAGGGAAGCCGCCGCATCAGGAGGACGTCGTCTTTCCTCGCGAGGAAGGCGGCGAGCAGCTCGAGATCGTGGATCACGGCAAGGGTGTTTTTATTCGGGTGATAGGGGCGCGGCGAGACGGCGGCGCGGTGCTCGGCTTCGGGATTGAAATAAAAGACATTCGGGCTGCGCCCCTTGGACCGTTCGAAGAGGGCGAGGCGCTGGATGTAATCCTCGTCGAAGCCGGCGGCGCGGCGTCCCGCCTCGTTGAAGGCGGTGCGGTTGCCCTTGGCCCGGCTCGGTGAGAGGGGGAAGGGGAGCTGCCGCTGCAGGGCGGTCCAGTCGCTTTCCTTTTCCTCCTTCCAGCGACGGAACCAGCTCAGGCCGTAGCCGACGTGGGCGATCTCGTCTTCGTAGATGCGGAGGAGGATGGAGGCGCTTTTCCTGTCTCCGGCCTCACGGAGGAGGTGTCCGTAGTGGAGGGTATAGTCGAGGTTGGCTTGTTCAAAGGTGAGACTGAGGCGGGAAACGTAATCGAGAGGGGACTCCATCCGGGAGACCGCCTCCCAGAAATAGCGGCTCAGGGGGTATTGGCCGAACTCGACGCCGCATTCCCGCATGCGGTTGACATACCAGCGGGTGTGGAGCTGTTCCTCGCGCAGGGTGTTGGCGAGGCCTTCGCGGAAGGCGAGGGGGGCATCGGGGAACTTGAGCAGGGCGAGGGCCATGAGCTCGGCGGCGAGCAGTTCGTGATTGGCGAAAAAATGCAGGAGAACCCCGCGGTTCGCCTCAT
>CAYLJC010000002.1:0-16709 GCA_964383345.1 uncultured Akkermansia sp.
GGTGGATATGTTCGCGTTTCATCCCCGGCAAATCGACCCGGGCGTAGTAGTTGGCGTCGTCTTCGAACCATTCCACATCGACGGATGGGGCCCGAGAGGGGGAGGTTCGACCGGTGGAGTGTCCCGCCGCACGCAGGAGGGGCGCGAAGGCTCGGAAAGGATCCCCGAACAAGGATTCCCAGTCATGGAGGTCAGTGTATCGAATCAGTTTCATAGTGGTTTGTAATTTGGAATAAAGCGTGAGTTGCAAAAACAACGTGCCAGTCAGAGAAGCAAGCGTCATGCCACGGAGTTCTGTTCGATGTTATTTGTTGTATGTGAATGATATATGTGATTTTCAAAGCAATGGAAATGAATTGGGAGAGAGACAAATTGACGCATTTGGAGGCAAGGGTGTCGCGTTTTTGTGTGCCATATTGTCCCGGCTTGTCCTTCTTCCGCTTTCACTCTATTTTCAAGTCGCGCCTTTCCCCAAGTCCGGCTAAGGTCGCAACGACACGCTTATGGGGGAAAAATGGACACTCGAATCTGCCGCGAGGGAAAAGGCTCCCGGTTTGCACCCTTTCGCAGGGGCGCGGCTCCGCGTTTTTCTGCGTCATGCCCTGCTCACGCCGGGACTGGATCCGCGGACGCGCTACCAGCGTTGCATCGCCTGGGTGGGGCAGATCCTGCGCTTCCCGCTGGCCTTGATAGAGACGGTGAAATACGGCGAAGCGATCCGGCGGGAGTCGCTTTCGAAACCCCCGATTTTTCTCATCGGTCACTGGCGCAGCGGCACGACCCATTTGCACAACCTGATGAGTCGCGACCCTCAGTTCGGCTTTCTCAAATTTTCCGAGACGGCGATGCCGATGGACATGCTCGGCCCGAAGGTGCGCATCGCCCGCCGCATCATTGACCGGGCCCTGCCGAAAACGCGCGGTTACGACAACGTGAAGCTGGCTCTCGACGAACCGCAGGAGGAGGAGATGGCCCTCGGAAATCTCAATCCGATAGGCTACTACAGCATTTATTATCTGCCGCAGGACATGGCGGGGCACCGGGACCGCGCCCTCTTTTTCCAAGGTGTCGGGGCGGCGGCCCTGCGCCGTTTCAAGCGCAATTACGAGTTCCTCATCCGCAAGGTCAGTTATGTGAAAGGGGGGCGGCAGATGCTCTTCAAGAATCCGCCTTCCACGACGCGCATGGAGATGATCCTGGAGATGTTCCCCGACGCGAAATTCATTCATATCGTGCGCAATCCCTGGCCGGTCTTCAGTTCGAGTTGCGGGAAGTTTCCCCGGCTCTTCAACGCCTTCGCCTGGCAGCCGTTCCAAAATGTGGACATCCCCGGTTTCACCCTGGAGACCTACGAGCGGGTCATGCGGCGTTACCTCGCCGACCGCGAGAAGCTGCAACTCCCCGCTCATCAACTCGTCGAGACGAGTTACGAAAAAATCACCGAAGATCCCCTCGGGGAGATCGGTCGCATCTACGATCAGCTCGGGCTGGAGGGCAAGGAGGAGGGGCTGTCCGAGATCGCGAAGTATGTCGGGACGCTGAAGGGCTACCGCCGCAACGTCCACCGGATTTCCCCCGAGCATGCCGAATCCATCCGCGAGCGCTGGCGCTTTTCCTTCGAGGCGTGGGGGTATCCGCCGGACCCGCCGGAAGATATTGAGGTGGCTCTATAGCTGTTTATGTTTTTTTGTGAGTAGTGACGGCCTGAAACGATTTTGAAATCCCTCTTTTTGGTATCCGGCGAGATCAGTGGTGACACCCACGGGGCCGCCTTGATGAAGGCGCTTCCCGAGGTGGGGGAGTGGCGTCTCGCGGGCCTCGGCGGTCCGGAGATGCATCGACTCGCTCCGGAAGTGGAGGACTGGCTCGGCGAGGCGGCGGTGCTGGGACTCTGGGAAGTGCTGAAAAAGTACGGCTATTTCCGGCGCAAAATGAGCGCGACGGTGGCGCGGATTCAGGAGCTGCGGCCCGACGGGGTGGTCCTGATCGATTATCCGGGTTTCAATCTGCGCCTCGCGAAGCGCCTGCGTTCGGGCGGATATCGGGGCAAGCTGATCTACTACATCAGTCCCCAGGTGTGGGCCTGGAAGAAGGGGCGTGTCAGGGTGATGGCGGAGCTGCTCGATCTGATGATCTGCATTTTCCCTTTTGAAAAAGAACTCTACGAGGCGTCGGGGCTGCGGACGGTTTTCGGCGGGCATCCCCTCGTCGACTCGCTGGAAGGAGTGAAACGCCGTGGGTTCGAGCGTGCCGAAAATCTCGTCGCCCTCCTCCCCGGCTCGCGGGAGCGGGAGATCGCGGCCCTTTTCCCACCCATGCTGGAGGCGGCGGCGATCCTGCGGGAGCGGCATCCGGCGCTGCTTTTCGCCACGACGGGGGCGACCCGGGATTTGACGGAGCGCCTGCGGGAGATGGTCGAGGCGGCGAACCTGACGGAAGTGATTTCGGTGGGGGAGATGTCGAGCCACGAGATCATGTGCCGGGCGACGGCGGGCGTGGTGGCCTCGGGCACGGCGACGCTGGAGGCGGCCTGTCTCGGGCTGCCCTATTGTCTGGCCTACAAGGTGGCATGGCTCACCGCGGCGGTCGCGCGGCGGGTCATGTCGGTGCGGTATCTCGGCATCGTCAATGTCATCGCGGACCGCGAGGTGGTGCGCGAGTTGCTGCAGGACGCGGCGAACGGGAGGGCGCTCGCGGCGGAGTTGGAGCGGCTGCTTTCGTCCGCCGACGAGAGGGCGAGCCTGCAGCGCGAACTGGCCGGTGTTGTCTCCCGGCTCGGCGAGGGCGGAGCCCATCTGCGCGCGGCGCGTGCGGTTCTCTCGGCGTGGGACGTAAACACTACGGAATAACGATATGAAAGAGGGACGATTGATCCGGTTTTTGGTGGTGGCGTTGCCGGCCGGCTTGTTGTGTCTGGGAATTTTTTCCATGATGAAAAGCCAGTTTTACGAGAAGGCCTCGGAACTCGATCCGAATGAAGAGATCCGCCTCGATGCGGCGGCGCTGCACCAGCGTCCGGTGAACCGGGCGGATCTCGGCGCCGCGCTGGAGGTTCTTTCGACCCGGATCGGCGAGCGTCACCTCGGCAAACCGGAGCAATTGGAGCGCACCGCGGTCTGGCTCGAATCGAGTCTGGGGCTGGCGAATTTGGGTTACGTGGTGACCCGGCATCCTTTCGAAGCGGACGGGAAGACGGTGCGCAATCTCGTCGCGGAACTCCCCGGCCGCGGGCGGCGCGACGAGATCCTCGTGGTCGGAGCCCACTACGACACGGTTCCGGGGAGTCCGGGGGCCAATGACAATGGGACTGGGATCGCCGCGCTGTTGTCCCTGGCGCGGGCCTACGCGGGCGACTCGCAGGAGCGCACGATCCGTTTTGCCGCGTTCGTCAATGAAGAAGAGCCCTATTTCCAGACCGAAGCGATGGGCAGTCTCGTCTATGCGAAGGCCTGCCGGGCCCGGCAGGAAAAGATCGTCGCGATGATCTGTCTGGAAACGATAGGGTATTTTTCGGAGTCCGCAGGGAGCCAGAGAATTCCGCCGGGACTGACGGGGGAATTTCCCGAAAGGGGGGATTTTCTCGCCTTTGTCGGGAACGAGGCGTCGCGCTATCTCGTCGATGCGGCGAAGTCGGCGTTTCAATCCGCGTCGGGTGTCCCGACTTTCGGCGGGGTCTTTCCCGAAGAGGTGCCAGGGGTGGGCTGGTCGGACCACTGGTCATTCTGGCAGGCGGGATTCCCGGCGGTGATGATCACGGACACCGCACCCTATCGGTATCCCCATTACCACCTCCCGACCGATACGGCGGACAAGATCGATCTCGCGAAGCTGGAAGAAGCGGTCCGGGGGATCAAGGCGATCCTCGACGCCCTCGCGAATCCGTAGCCCGCGGTTTCCGGGACGGTGGATTCCCGCCCCGTCAATCGGGCGCGAGAACCATCCCGGCGCGTTCGCTGAGGACTTCGGCGATGCCGTTGTCGCGGTCGCAGAGGATCACCCGGGGGGACACGGGTTTTTCGGTGAGTTCAAAGCCCATGATGATGACCTTTTCCCCGGCGTTGATGAGGTGGGCGGCGGCGCCGTTGATTCCGATGACACCCGAACCGGCGTCTCCGGCGATGACGTAGGTCTCCAGCCGTGCTCCGGTGGTGGCGCTGACGACGAGGACTTTTTCCCCGACCCACAGGCCGGTCGCCTCGATGAGGTTCCGGTCGATCGTGATGCTGCCGACATAATCGACATTGGCCTCGGTGACGGTGGCGAGGTGGATTTTGGATCGGAGAAGGCTGCGCATGAAAAAGAAGGGCAAGGTTTCGCAAAAGCCGGGCAATTGCAAGAGGGGGTTGCGCCCTGCGGAATCGGGAGTGTCGGGCGTGGCGGTGCCTTTCTTTTTCCTCTTCAGCCCCGGGTGCGGCGGACCGCATCTTCCCAGGCGGCGAGTAGCTCCTGCATCCGGGACTGTCCGGGGCCGGGGACGAAGCGGGAATCCTCGGCCCAGTTCGCGGCGATGGTGTCGCGGTCGGGCCAGACTCCGACAGCGAGTCCGGCGAGGTAGGCGGCTCCGAGGGCGGTGATTTCGGACGTCTGCGCCCGCACCACCGGCACCCCGAGGAGATCGGCCTGCATTTGCATGAGGAGGTTGTTCGCGGTGGCACCGCCGTCGACCCGCAATTCCTTGAGGCAAATGCCGGAGTCGTCGCACATCGCACGGATCACGTCGTTGGTTTGGTAGACGATGCCTTCGAGCGCGGCGCGGGCGATATGGGAGCGGTTCGAACCGCGGGTCAGGCCGGTGATGGTGCCGCGGGCGTAGCTGTCCCAGTGGGGGGCTCCGAGTCCGGAAAAGGCGGGGACAAAATAGACTCCGCCATTGTCTTCCACCTCGGAGGCGAGAGCCTCGATCTCACCGGAGGACCGGATCATGCCGAGCTGGTCCCGCAGCCACTGCACGACCGCCCCGGCGATGAACACGCTGCCTTCGAGGGCGTATTCGGTGTTTCCTCCGATGCGCCAGGCGACGGTGCTGAGCAGACGATGCCGCGAGACGATGGGTTTTTCGCCGGTATGCATCAGGGCGAAGCATCCGGTTCCGTAGGTATTTTTCGCCATGCCCGGACTGTGGCAGGCCTGGCCGAAGAGGGCGGCGTGCTGGTCACCGGCGATGCCGGCGATGGAAATGGGGCTGCCGAAGACCTCGGAATCGGTCTCTCCGTAGACTTCGCTGCTGTCTCGGATTTCCGGGAGGAGGGAGCGGGGGATGTCGAGCAGCGCCAGCATTTCGTCGCTCCAGTCCGTCGTCCGAAGATCGCAGAGCATGGTGCGGGAGGCGTTGGTCGCGTCGGTGAGATGGAGGCGACCGCCGGTGAGCTTCCACACCAGCCAGGTATCGATCGTGCCGCAGGCGAGCTCGCCGCGCTCCGCCCGTGCGCGGGCACCCTCGTGGTGGTCGAGCATCCAGCGGATCTTTGAGCCCGAGAAATAGGCGTCGATGACGAGCCCGGTGATCTCCTGGATGCGGGGGGCGTGTCCGGCGGTTTCCAGATCGCGACAGAAGTCGGCGGTGCGCCTGTCCTGCCAGACGATGGCAGGACCGACCGGCGCACCCGTGGCGCGATCCCAGAGGAGACTGGTTTCCCGCTGGTTGGTGATGCCAATGGCGGCGATGTCGTCGGCCCGCAGTCCGGCCCGCAGTCCGGCCTGCGCGAGCGCCTCGCGGGCGACGCGGAGTTGGGTGGTCCAGATCTCCTCCGCGTCGTGTTCCACGAGTCCGGGCGTGGGGAAATGCTGGGTGAACTCTTCCTGGGCGATGGCGACGGTGTTTCCTCCGTCGTCGAAGACGATGGCACGGGAACTGGTCGTTCCCTGATCGAGGGCGAGTAGGTAGGCGGGCATGGGGCGAGGATAGGGGAAAGGCGAATCGGAGAAAAGGGGATTTTCGCTTTTTGAAAAAGCGGGGCGAAAAACGCGGCGGAAAGACGTGGCACGCCCGGGAGAGACCTCCCTGCGGCTGTTCCGCGCGGTCCTTTCCGGAAATCCGAGGAAATGGTCAATTACTACGGAAATCTTAAATTTTAGGCTTGCCTTATAAGAGTTAGAGACAATATAGTAACCTTGTCATATTTTCTGTTTTTATGAAAATTATAGACCGATTCCTCACTGGATCTGAATTTCAATAATAATCCCAACTGTCGCCCATTCGCCCTAATGATCATACCCATCAAGCCTTGGTTGGATCTTGCAAATGGAACGGGGTGCGGTGGACTCGGGAGGCGGCGGAGTGCGGCGTGGAACGGTCTGGCGCTATCGTCGAATGTGGAAATGGACGAGTTCATCCCGCCCTGCTGGGGGGAGCCGGACTCGCTCTTCTCCGCCAACTTCACTCATCGCATGGAATTTTACCACGATCCCATTCTTGCACCGGAGATTCTGGCGGCCATGGAACCGGTCGCGGGCAAGCAGATTTTCGATGGTACAGTGGGCGGCGGCGGGCACGCCGAGTTGCTCCTCCGGCACGGTGCCCACGTCATCGGGTGCGACCAGGATCAGGATGCTCTGAACCACGCCGCGCGCCGTCTCGCGGCCTACGAAGACGCCTTTCTCCCGGTGCGGGGAAATTTCCGCGACTTGGACGGCATCCTCGCCGGTCTCGGGATCGGCCAGGTCGACGGGATCCTCCTCGACCTCGGGGTCTCCTCGCGTCAGCTCGACAATCCGGCCCGCGGATTTTCGTTCCGGGAGGACGGTCCCCTCGACATGCGCATGGATGACCGCGCTCCGCTCTCGGCCAAGGAACTCGTCAACGAATGGGATGAGGAGGAGCTCATCCGCATCTTCCGCGAGTACGGCGAGGAGCGCCGCGCCGCCCGCGTTGCCCGCGAGATCGTGAAGGCGCGCGCCCTTCAGCCGATCGAGACGACCTTCGCCCTGGTCGAAGTGGTTGCCCGTGCGATCCCCCGGACCTCGGCGAAACATCCCGCGACGAAGGTGTTTCAGGCGATCCGCATCGCGGTGAACGCGGAACTCGAAGCTCTCGAGACGGCCCTGGAAAAAGCCATCGCGCTGTTGGCACCGAAGGGGGTGCTCGCGATCATCACCTTTCATTCGCTGGAGGACCGCATCGTGAAGCGCTTCATGCACCGCCGCAGCAATCCGTTCATCGACCGTCCCGAGTGGTCGGCGCCGCGGCCGAATCCCGACTTTTGTTTTCATCTTCCGAGCCGCCGCGCGATCGAGCCGGGGGAGGAGGAGATCCGGGAAAATCCGCGCTCGCGCAGCGCCAAGCTGCGTGTGGCAATCAAAGTCTGAATCTGAAGGCCGTCATGGAAAAGAAAAACCGATACAACAACCGCGTGGGCTGGGTCATGATGCTCCGGCTCGCGCTCTCCGGTGGCCTGCTCTTCGCGACGGGAGCGGGGTTCGTGCTGATGCGCAACCAGCATGTCATCATCGGCAATGAAATCGGCGCGATCGAGCAGGAGATCCTGGCATTCGATCAGGAGACGGAACTTTGGGAGTTGCGCATCGCCGCGGTGCGCGACCGGCACGAGCTCTCCCGCCGGCTCCGCTGGGCGCAGAGCGATCTGCAGGATATCGACCACACGAAAGTCATTGAAATCGAAACCCGTCCCCGTCTCGACGGGCCGGTTGCCAGTGCCTACTGAGGAGAACATCGTGGACAGAGGAGTAAAAAACAGACTGGTGATCGCCTGCTTTGTGTTGGTGCTGACACTCTCGGCGCTCAGCCTCAGGTTGTTTTACATTGAGGTTTTCAGCGCGGAAAAACTCAGCGCCGAGGCCCGTTCGCATTACGAGTACAAGGAAGAGCTGGCGGCCCGTCGCGGACGCATCTACGATCAGTCGGGGGAGTTGCTCGCCCGCAGTCAGACGGTTTTCACCCTGGTGGCGGATTGTCACCACCTCCGCGATCAGATGCTCGCCTGCATCGGGCTCGGCGCACGCGAGAATGTTTCGCCCCAAACGATCAAGAAGCGTTATCTCCCCGAGGAAATGTACGCCCAGTATCGTGAGTACGTCGCGGAATGTCTCGCCGAAACCCTGCGCCAGCCCCGCCACGAGATCGCGCGGGTCCTGAAAGAGAAAAAGGTCGGGGAGATCGTTCTGGCCCGCGAGATCGAGGACGATTTCGCTCGCGAGATCCGGGCGATGCTCGATGAAAAAGTGCTCGGGGGTCTCTACCTGCGACGCGGAGAACGCCGCTACTATCCCAGTCCGCTCTCGCTGACGCAGGTCATCGGCTACGTGGATGAAAACGGGGAAGGGGTCGCCGGGATCGAGAAGGTTTTCGACGAAGAGATGCAGGGGCGCCCGGGCTATCGCTATTGCGAGCGGGACCGCAGCCGGCGCGAAATTCACGCCTATCGCGGACTTGAGGTCGATCCGGTTCCCGGAAAAGACGTCTACCTCTCGATCAACATGGGGGTGCAGGCGGTGGTGGAACGCGAACTTGACGCGATTATCGACCAATACCGGCCCGAGAAAGTGACCATTATTTTCATGGACCCGGCCAACTCGGAAGTCATCGCGATGGGGAGCCGTCCCCATTTTGATCTCAGCAACCGCGAGGGGATACGGGGAATGGCCCCGGTGCGCCGGAATCCGGCGGTGACCGACCTCTACCAGCCCGGATCCACTTTCAAAATCGTCGCCTACGGCGGTGCGTTTGACAAAGGACTCGCCACCCCCTCGACGGAAGTGGATTGCCACATGGGTCTCTATACTCTCGACGGATTCCCCTTGAAAGATCACCATCCCTACGGACGCCTCACCGCCCGCATGGCGTTTGCAAAGTCTTCGAATATCGGTGCTTATCTCATCGCGCGACCGCTCAACAAGGACTTGTTCCATCGGTATGTGGAGAAATTCGGCTTCGGTGAGGAAACCGGGATCGAACTCACCGCGGAGAGTCCGGGGCGGCTCATTCCGGTGAACCGCTGGTCGCGGACTTCCTTTTCCAGCCAGGTGATGGGCTATGAGGTCGCGGTCACGCCCATGCAGATGATCACCGCCTACAACGTCATCGCCAACGGCGGAATCTACCGGGCTCCGACGATCCTGCGCGGGGTCAAGGGCGAGGGAAAAGACGCCGAACTCGTGAAAGGACCCGAGCGCCCCGGACGTAGGGTGCTCAGTGACAAGGCGGCGCAGCAGGTCTTGCAATGCATGATGGAAGCGATGGAGGAACACGGCACGGCGACCAAGGGCGATCTCGCGGGCTACAGTGTCGCGGGCAAGACCGGGACGACACGCAAGCACGTCGAGAATGTCGGGTATGTGGCGGGGCGCTACATCGCCTCCTTCGCCGGATTTCTCCCCGCGCATCAGCCAAGGCTTCTCGGGCTCATTGTCATCGACGACCCGCGCGCCGACGGCAAGCAGGTCTATGGCGGCGCGGTGGCGGCCCCGAGTTTCAAGGCCATCGCGGAAGAGGCGGTCCGAATCATGGGGATCGCCCCCGATCTTCCCGAGGAATTGGAGATCACCGAGACCGCATCCCTCGCGGCGACGGATCGGGGGGAACGGAGGGATGCGGAGCAGAGGACGGAGGGCGGAGAGTAAGGCATGAAATTGGCGGATGTGATAGATTCGATTTATGTGAAACACCTCGTGGGAACGCTCGAGGTGGACGTGACCGGAGTGTTTTATGATTCCCGTCGGGTCGAAGCGGGAGGGCTCTTCTGCGCTCTCCAGGGCGGAGGACGGGACGGGCACGACTACATCGAGGCCGCCCTGGAGAACGGAGCCGTCGCGATCCTCTCGGAGCGGCCGAATCCCGCCGCTTTCGCCGCGACCTGGTTGCAGGTGGGAGACGCCCGCGCCGCGATGGGACTCGCCGCCGCCAATTTCGAGGGGCAGCCCAGTCTGGAATTTCCCGTCATCGGCGTGACCGGCACGAATGGAAAAACCACCACCGCCTGCCTCATCCACCACCTTTTGCAGTCCGTCCTGCACCGCGCCGGTCTCCTCGGTACGATCCACTACTCCACCGGCGACGCGGTGGTAGCGGCCCCGCACACCACGCCCGAGTCGCCGGATTTGCAGCATCTCCTCCGCGAGATGCGGGAGCGCGATTGCCGCGCCGCGGTCATGGAGGTTTCGTCGCACGGACTGGCCCAGCACCGGGTCGCGGGGGTGAGCTTCGACGTGGGGATTTTCACCAACCTCACTCAGGATCACCTCGACTACCATCGCACGATGGATTCCTATTTCGAGGCCAAGCGGACTCTCTTCGAGCAGATCGACAGGGACACCCGCAAGAAGGGAGTCGCGCTCATCAACATCGATGATGTCTACGGAGACCGTCTCAACAAGATCCGCTTCGAGCGGCTCAAAAAATTCACCTACGGTCGCTCCGCCAACGCGGATTTCCAGGCCGGTGGGATCCGCTCGGACTTCAACGGCACGCAGTTCAAGCTCACTTTCAAAGAGCGGCAGTTCCTCGTGCGCATTCCGTTGATCGGGGTCTTCAACGTCTACAACGCCGTCGCGGCGATCGCGGCCGCCTACGCCATCGGGTGCAACCTTCGCGAGGTGATTGCCAAAATGAGCGAGGCGCCCCAGGTGCCGGGACGTCTTGAGGCGGTCGGGGGTCGTCAGATCAATTACCGCGTTTTCGTCGACTACGCCCATACCCCCGACGCGCTCACCAATGTGCTCGCGACCCTGCGCGCCCTGGAGCCGAACCGCCTCATCACCGTGTTTGGTTGCGGGGGGGACCGGGACATGACCAAGCGCGCCCCCATGGCCGCCGCCGCCGAAACGGGCGGCGATTTCTGCATTCTCACCTCGGACAATCCCCGCACTGAAGATCCCCGACAGATTCTCGATGACGCGGCCAAGGGTTTCCTCGGATCCGACCACGAGATCATCGAGGACCGACGCGCCGCGATCCGCCGCGCCATTCAGATGGCGGGGGAACGCAACGGGGTGCGTCACGATTTCGATGACCGGAAAATCGCCTCCGCCTGTATCGCCGAAAAAGCGGAAGGAGGGGGCAGATGAAACCCCTGACTCTTTCCCAAATTGCGGACTGGGTCGACGGTGCGCTCCTTCAGGGCGTGCCCTCGCAGGTGGTGACCTCGCTGACGACGGACTCGCGTCAGGCGGGTCCGGGCGGAATTTTTGTCGCTTTGAAAGGAGAGCGCCACGACGCCCACGATTTCCTTCGCGAGGTCGCTGCGGCCGGTGCGACGGCGATGCTGGTGCGGGCTCTGCCGGGCGAGACGGAGGAATACGGCGGGGGAATCATCCGCGTCCGGGACACTCTCCAGGCGCTCCAGGATCTCGCCTCACAACACCGCAAAAGTTCGCCCGACCTTTTTGTCGTCGGAGTGACCGGAAGCAACGGCAAGACCTCAACGAAGGATTTTCTCAGCGCCGTCCTCGCCGAAGGCGGTCCCGTAAACGCCACTGCGGGCAATCTCAACAATCACATCGGGCTGCCGCTCACGATTCTCTCCGGCGGGGAAGGGGACAGGTTCGCTGTCTGGGAAATGGGGATGAATCACCCCGGTGAAATCGAAGTTCTCGCCGGGATCGCCCGCCCCGATGCCGCCGTCATCACAAACATCGGCAGCGCCCACATCGAACACATGGGCACGCGCGAGGCGATCGCTCTCGAAAAATCCGCCCTGCCCGCCGCCCTTTCCGCTTCGGGCTACTGTGTCATGCCCGCTTCGGACGACTATTTCGATTTCGTGAAAAACGCCGTCTCCTGCGAGATGCTTTCCGTCGGCATCGGCGTCGGCTCGGTTCGCGCCGAATCGCTTGCGGCGGATCGCGACGGGCGGATGCGCTTCGACCTCGCCTCGGAGTATGGGGAGACCGTTCCCGTGGTCCTCCCGGTGCGTGGAGACCACATGGTTGTCAACGCCCTTCTCGCCGCCGCCGTGGGGCTGCGTCAGGGCATCGCCCCGCTCGCGGTGGCGCGGGCGCTCTCGGGGGCGCGGCTCACCGGGGGACGCCTCGAAGAACGCGAGGTGCGCGGGATCACTTTCCTCGACGACAGCTACAACGCCAACCCCGACTCCATGCTCGCGGCTCTGCGCGCCTTGCAGTCGGCGGAGGTGAAAGGGCGTCGTGTCGCGGTGCTCGGTTTCATGGGCGAACTCGGCGAGCATGAGGAGTCCGAGCATCTCCGCCTTGGCGAGCGTGTTCTCGCCCACGGCATGGATGCGCTCATCACCGTGACCCCCCGTGCCGCCCGGATCAACGCGGGGGCCGATGATCTCGGGGTGAACCGCCATTTTGAAACCCATGCCGCCGCCGCCGATTTCCTCCGCGACTACCTGCGCGAAGGCGACCTTGTCCTTGTCAAAGGCAGCCGAGCCGCCGGGATGGAGCGGGTCATCAGCCATCTCACGTGATCTTCGCCATGCTCTATTACCTCCATTTGCTCAAAGATTCGTCGGATTTTCTCGACATTCTGAATGTCTTCCAGTACCAGACCTTTCGTGCGGCGGGGGCCTGCCTCACCGCGTTCCTGCTTTCGGTCCTGCTGGGCAACCGAGTCATTCTCAAGCTCACCTCGCTCAAGCTCGGACAACCCATCCGCACCAAGGAGGAAGTCCACCAACTCGCCGAGCTCCACGGAATCAAAACCGGCACCCCGACGATGGGTGGCATCCTCATCGTCTGCACGGTTCTTGTTGCGGTTCTGCTCTGGGCGCGTCTCACCAATCCCTTCATCCAGACGCTCCTCTTTGTCACGATCACCACGGGCCTGCTCGGATTTCTCGACGACTGGCGCAAGGTGAAAAAGAAAAACTCCGCCGGTGTCAGCGGACGCTTCAAGCTGCTCATCCAGTTTGTGGTGGCGGTGTTGGCGATCGGGTATCTCTATCTTCTTCCCGCGACTTCGGAATACATTCGCCAGCTCTATCTTCCCTCGCTGAAGTTCCCCATCATCGGGGACATGGGGATCTTCACCCTCGTGTTTTTGCCCCTCGTCATCGTGGGGGCTTCCAATGCCGTCAATCTCACCGACGGGCTGGACGGACTGGCCTCGGGTTGCACCGTCACGACGGGCCTCGCTTACGGCATCCTCACCTATGTCGCCGGACACCAGATCCTCGCGGAAAACTATCTTTTTGTTCCCTTTCACCCCTCCGCCGGAGAAGTCTCCATTTTCTGCGCCGCACTCGTGGGCGCGGCGCTCGGGTTCCTCTGGTTCAATTGCCATCCGGCGCGCGTTTTCATGGGAGACACCGGATCGCTCTCCATCGGCGGAATGCTCGGGATGATCGCGATTTGCTGCAAACAGGAACTCCTCCTCGTGGTGATCGGTTTTGTTTTTGTGATGGAAGCGATGTCCGTAATCCTTCAGGTCGCAAGCTTCAAACTCACCGGGAGACGCATTTTCAAAATGTCGCCGATTCACCATCACTTCGAACTCCTCGGCTGGGAGGAAAGCAAGGTCATCAACCGTTTTTGGATCATCTCCATCGTCGCCGCAATGGTTGGCCTGATGACTCTGAAACTTCGTTAAAATTTCACCACGATGGATCTACAGGGAAAACGTATCGCGATTCTCGGAGCGGGTGGCAGCGGGTATGCCGCCGCCGCCCTCGCCCGGTCGCGTGGCGCTCTCGTCGAGGCCTACGACAGTGGGAACGCGGAAACACTCGCGCCCGCCGTCGCCGGATTTGCCGCGTTGGGCCTGACCCTGACCTGCGGAGCGGCAGCGCTCGCCCCGGCGGGTCGCTTCGACCTCACCGTGATCAGTCCCGGCATTGACACCGCTTCCCCCATCGCCCGCGCCTTCGCTGCGGTTTCGGACGAATTCATCGGCGAGATCGAGTTCGCCTTCCGGCTCGGAGAGACCCCCGTCATCGCCGTCACCGGAACCAACGGCAAGACCACGACCTGCTCCCTCATCGCCACGATGCTCAACGCCACCGGGCTCCGAACCGTCGCGGCGGGGAACATCGGACTCCCTTACAGTGAGGTGGTTCTCTCCGGCAAATCCTACGACTGGATCGTGCTTGAACTCAGCTCCTTCCAACTGGAAACCATCGTCGATTTTGCGCCCGCCGTGGCGATCTGGCTGAACTTCGCACCGGATCACATGGATCGCTACGCCACCGTGGCGGACTACCACTCGGCAAAATTCCGCCTCTTTGAGAATCTCACCCCCGACTCCCTGACAATTCACAAATCGGAGTGTGATCCCGGTGTCTTGCCGGGAGAAAAAGTCGCCTTTTCCGCCTTTTCCGACGAGGGGAGACTCCGCTACCGTGAGGGGAGCATTCACGATCGTTCGACGGATCGCTGCTTTCCCTTTTCCGAAGGCACCCTCCACGGCAAGCACAACGCCGAGAATGTCATGGCGGCGCTCGCCGTAGCCGATCATCTCGGGATCGCCTGGGAGAATGTCGAGACCGCCATCAACACCTTTCAGGCCCCTCCGCATCGTTGTGAAAAAATCGCGATGATAGGCGATGTGCTCTACCTCAACGACTCCAAGTCCACCAATCTGCATTCCCTCGAAAGCGCCCTCATGGGACAGGAGCATCCGGTAATCCTCATTGCCGGAGGCAAAAACAAGGGCCTCGATTTCGGAGAGTTGCGCGGGATCGCCGGAAAGACCGTCCGCGCCGCCGTCTGCATCGGGGAGATCGCCCGCGATATCACCGCTGCCTGGGAAGGCGCGGTGCCCTGTCACCTCGCCGACGATGTGCCCGCTGCGGTGCGCCTCGCCGCCTCGCTCGCCCGCGCCGGAGAAGTGGTTCTTTTTTCCCCGGGTACCTCCAGCTTCGACATGTTCAGCGGATACGAAGCCCGCGGAGACGCTTTTCGCGCCGCCGTCGCGGCCCTCGCCGATGCCACCGCCGTCGCCTGACTTTCCTTTCACCAACAACCAACGACAACCATGAGCAACAAAAGAAGAAACAGGAGAACGGCAAAAGGGGCCCGCAACGGAGTCCTCGGGAAGGCGCGGGCCCGGATGAAACTTTCCGCCAACGTCACCGAAGAACAGGACTGGTATCTCGATACCCCCGATGTCCGGCTCACCCGGATTTTCACCGTGGTGTTGCTCCTCCACGTCGTTGCCATCGGCGGCATCCTCGGATTGAAAATGGTCGATAAGGCCTCCGCCACCAGCGGGGTCAAGATCAGCACCGCCCGCCAGGAATTCGCCACGGCGGTCCAGGAAGCCAAAGAACTCGCCGTGGCCGTTCCGGCTCCGGCTCCCGTCGAGGTTCCGGCGCGTCACGCTCCCGCCGAGCCGCTCCGATTCGACCCGACCAAGGCCCAGTACAAGGTCCTCGCCGGAGACACCCTGCCGGAGATCGCTGCGGACCTCGGGGTCGCCCCGGAGGCGCTGCGGAAGAAAAACGCCATCATTTCGGACAACGAACTCTACCCCGGGCGCGTCCTCGACATCCCCGGCAAGGACGAACCCGCCATGGTCGCCGCACCCGTCGCGGAAGAGAAGGCGGCCGCTCCGAAAAAGGCGGAGGCGACTCCGGCGAACCCCTCCACCTACCAAGTCAAACCGGGTGACACCGCCTGGGCGATCTCCCGGAAGTTCAATATTTCCTTCAACCGCCTCATGAGCGAGAACGGGATCAAAAACCCCGAAGCCCTCCAGATCGGACAACAACTTCGCATCCCGGCGGCGAACTGATCCGCCGATCCGAAGCCCGTATCGCCGCGCTCACTTCCTCCCCTGTCCGCCACTCGCCCCATGCATCGCAAAAGTCTTGTTCTTCTTCTTTCTTCCGTGTCCTTTCTCATCATCGTGGGATTTGTCATGCTCATCAGCACTTGCATTTTCAGTGCTCATGCGGACGCGACGGACGGCTATCGCGAGGCCAAACGCCAGGCGGTCTGGCTCGTCCTCGGGGTGGGGGTGTGCTGGTTCGCGGCGGCGACCGACTTCCGGTTCTGGAAACGCCATGTCTGGTGGATCTACGCCGGAGTCTGCTTCTTCCTCGCGCTCTGTTTTCTCCCTGGTGTTGGCATGGAGATCAACGGAGAGCGTCGCTGGATCGGGCTCGGGTCGCTGCAGGTGCAACCCTCCGAAGTTGGCAAAATCGGGGTGATTATTTTCCTCGCCTATTGGTTTTCGCGTCATCCCGATTGCGGAAAGGAATTCCTCCGCGGTTTTGCGATGCCTCTCGGAGTCATCGCCCTGCCGCTGGCGCTGATCCTCTTCGAGGTCGACATCGGCACCACCTCGGTGCTCGCGGGCACTGCCGTTCTTGTCCTTTTTGTGGCTGGGACAAATTGGAAATATCTCAGCTTTCTCGGGATGTCCGGCTTCATCACCTTCCTCGGAATGCTCAGCTACGCGCCGGACCGCATGACCCGGGTGATGGCCTTCCTTGATCCGGAAAAATATCGCCTCGGGGCCGGATTCCAGCAGTGGATCTCTCTCATGGCGATCGGCTCCGGCGGGATCTCGGGACGCGGCATCGGCGAAGGACGCCTCAAGATGCTCTATATGCCGTTCGCCCACACCGACTTCATTTTCCCGATGATCGGGGAGGAACTCGGACTGATTTTCACGATTCTCGTGATCGTCGCGTTCATCACCATCGCGGTGTCGGGTTTTGTCATTGCCTTTCACTCCCCCGACCGCTTCGGCACCCTCTTGGTGATCGGTCTCGTCGGCTTCATCAGTCTGCAGGCCTTCGTCAATATCGGGGTGAGCGTTTCCATTCTGCCGAACAAAGGCCTCACCCTGC
>CAYLJC010000002.1:16719-26726 GCA_964383345.1 uncultured Akkermansia sp.
ACCCTGCCCTTCGTGAGCTATGGTGGTTCCTCGCTCGTCATGGCCCTGCTCGCCATCGGCATCGTGGTGAATGTCTACCGACAGGGACGCAGCGAACCGGAAGAATCCCGGGACTGGGTCAGCCGCCGCCGCATCACCCCGAGGGTGTGATCGACAAGGCAGGGCGCGTTGTCCCCAATGCGCCGCGAAGGGTGGGACGGCACCGCTTGGCCAAACGGCGGTGGGGTTGTCTGCAACGTGTCGTCGGAGAGCCGAAAATCGTCCGAACGGCGGGTTCATGGGTGCAGTCCAAGGTCTCGTTCCTCGACTTGGCTGCACCCTTTATTGTTCGACGGCGTCCCATTCTTCGCGCTCTGCGGCAGTGGTGCTAAATCTGGAGCAATAAACTGTCGCTTGGCCTCTGCGGACATTATGAGGTCTCGTGAATAGAAAAACAAAAGCGTCCGCTTCGACAATAACTGCGTGTGCTTATCTACAAATGCGTCAGCGCACTCACTCGGTCCAAACTCGCAAAGCGTGAGATAAACCAGCTGAATCCACGCCTGCGTCATGGTTTCATGATAACCTTTGTCTAAACCGTCCGGCACATGATTGGCGGCATTGTAGGCTAAAAGTCCCGTCCGCATTTTTTGAGAAGCAATATCAAGCGGATGCTGACTTAAATAAAGGTAGGCAATTTTGATATGCTGGCGATGATGCCACTCCTGCAACGGCCAAGTGGTGGCCTCAAACTGCGTCAATAGTGTCTCGTCATCTGTCATGGGGAGACTTCCTGCGACGGCAGGCACTGTTCAGAAAACCGGTTTTGGCTCGTCACGTCAAGAGCTTACGGATTTTTTCGCGTGACCGGACATTCCTTGAGATTGGTGTCCGTAACCACCTTCGACGCCAAGGAGGGGCGCTTTTTTAGCGCCCGGCAACCTCCTCCCTCACCTCCCATCGACGGTTCACAGATCGGCAAATTCTCCGTTCGACGAGAAATGGCTGCACTCAGAAGGCCGCCGGACGCGTGCTTTGGCCTTCGACCGGTGTGGCGGCGGCGGGACGCCAATGTGGAAAAAGGGAATTGATTTCCGATTCCGGACGGATAGCCTGTCCCCCCGTGAATTGCCTATGAAGTTGTCTATTTTTCCCCGCCGGGTCATTGCCGGATCATGAGCAAGCGCCGTGTCGGAATCGTCGGACTCCTCCAGGAGTCGAACACCTTCATCGCGGGGACAACCACGCTCGCCCATTTCGAAGCGGATCTTCTGCTTCGCGGGGAAGCGATCCGAGAGGCCATGGCCGATGCTCCGCATGAAGTGGGCGGCTTTTTTGCGGGGCTGGAGGAAGCGGGCATCGAGGCCGTGCCGCTCTTTCTCGCCCGCGCCCTGCCCTACGGGGTCATTGCCCAAAAGGATTTCGAGGCTCTTGTCGCGGCCTTGTTGGAAGCTGTCGCGGCAGCCGGTCCCCTCGATGGCTATCTCGCCGCGCCCCACGGCGCCACCGTCGCGGCGGGGTATCCCGATGCCGACGGGGAATGGCTCGGCCGGCTCCGCGATCAGATCGGGGAGGGGATTCCCCTGATGGCCAGCCTCGACCCGCACGCCAATCTCACTCCGGCGATGGTTGCGGCGACCGATGCCATCATCGCTTACTCCACCAATCCGCATCTCGATCAGCGCGAGACCGGGCGCAAAGTGGCCCGGCTGATGGCTCGCACCCTCGCGGGCGAGGTTTCTCCGGTGCAGGTCGCCGTCTATCCGCCGCTGGCGATCAATATCCAGAGCCAGAACACTTCGGTGGAGCCGCTCCGGTCTTTCTACGCGGAAGCGGAGGCCCTTTTCTCCGCCGAGGGATTGCTCGGCGGTTCGGTCATCCTCGGTTTCCCCTATGCCGATGTGGAGCTGATGGGTTCGTCTCTTCTTGTCCTCGCGGACGGACCGGAATCCCTGGCAAAAGCCCGGGAAACGGCGGACGACCTCGCTGCGGTCCTGTGGGAAAGACGCGACGATTTTGCCCCCGCTTTTCTCGGCATCGACGAGGCGCTCTCCCGCGTTGCGGCGAGTGCGACCGGTCCCGTCGTGCTTCTCGATATGGGGGATAATGTGGGAGGTGGTTCCCCGGCCGACAGCACCGCGATCCTCCGGGCCTGGCAGCGGCGCGGAGATCGCTTCCGCCTTTTTGCCTGCCTTCACGACGCGACCGCCGCCCGCCTCGCGCACGAGAGCGGTGTCGGTGCCATTCTCGACATGAGCGTGGGAGATCCCGCCGATCCGGTGAAGGGGCGATTTTTCGTCTCTTCGCTCCACGAAGGGCGTTTCCACGAGTCGCAGGCCCGGCACGGGGGATTCTCGGTGTTCGACCAGGGGCCGACCGCCGTGCTCGCGGAAGAGGGCGGGGGATTGGTCCTGATGGTCACGACCCGTCGCATGGCTCCTTTCAGTCTCGCCCAGCTCACCAGTTGCGGGGTGGATCCGGGGGATTTTGATTGCCTTGTCGCCAAAGGGGTCATCGCCCCCATGGCGGCCTACGCTCCCGTCGCGCACGGAGGATTCCTCCACGTGGATTCCCCCGGCGTGACACGCGCGGACATGACCAAGCTGTCTTACCGGCACCGCCGCGTTCCGCTTTTTCCTTTTGAAAGAGAGGACGGGGAGCGGAGGTGAAGCAGGCTCTTAGAGAATCCCGTGTTTTTGGAAGACCTCGGCGACCGGGGTTCCGGCGGCGAGTTCGTCGCGGCAGGTGTTTTCTCCCGCGACTTTTTCCTTGGCGGCGGCGATGACTTTGGCCGCGACCGTCTGGGGAATGATGACCACACCGTCGACGTCGCCGAGGATGTAGTCCCCGTGTTTGGCGATGACCCCGTCGATGAGGATGGACTCGCGGATTTCCGTGACATCGAGCCGCCCTTTGCTGTCGGCGGGGGAGGCTCCGATTCCGAAGACGGGAAAGTCCAACTGATTGAGCGCCCAGAGGTCGCGGGTGCAACCTGTCATGACCACACCGCCGACGCCTTTGGCGATGCAGGCGGTGCTGAGCAGCTCGCCCCAGAAGGCGCAGCTCTGGTCGTGGTTGGCATCCACGACGAGGACATCGCCGCGCTCGGCCGTGTCGATCGCCTCCATTTCCAGTTCGTAGGGACGCTCGGGCACGGCATCGACGACTTCGGCCTTGACGGTGAACACCCGGCCCGCCACCCGGTTTGCCGGGGTGAGCGCTTTCACCGCCGGGGTGAGGAACTGGTTGGGGTAACCGTTGGCGTCCAGAACATCGGCGACGACGGCCGAATACAGCGATTTCAGATCTTCGATCAGGGAGAGGTTCATGATGGCCAGTAGGGTGGCACCGGGTTTGCCTTTGTCGAGTCCTCTTGAGACAATTCCGGGACCTTTTTACGCCAGCCAGCGGTGGCAATGTTCCTTGATAAAGGCCTCGTCGTGCCATTCGGGGTAGAGCCGCAGGACGCGGTCGATCTCGTCCGCCTGTCCCGGCGAGAGAATTTCGCGTTCGTCGAGGCATTTTCGCGAGGGGAGCAGACCGGAGCGGCGCAACACCTCGTTGATGCCCGCGATGCAGCCGGCGAAGTCGTTCGCCGGATCAAAGAGAGCGCTGTTGAAGTCGGTCAGGGCGGCGTTGCGGGCGGCCCATTCCGTGGCGCTGTTTTTTCCCGAGCGGATTTCTTCGAGGAGGCGGACCGCTTCTCGTGTTCCCACGGCCCATTGTCCGAGCAGGCCTCCGACGATGCGCAGGGGAGGCTCTCCCCAGGGGAAGGGCGTGAGCAGGTCGTGGATGATGTTGTCGTCGTTGCCGGTGTAGAGGGCGATGTCGCGGCGTCCGCTCTCCGCCACCGCCCGCACCACCTCGAGGGTGGCGTAGCGGTTGAAAGGCGCGATTTTGATGGCCACGACATTCGGGATCTCGGCGAAGTCGCGCCAAAAGCGGTAGCCGTAGCTGCGTCCGCCGATGGAGGGTTGCAGGTAAAATCCGATCAGGGGAAGGATTTCCGCCACCTCCCGGCAGTGGGCGAGGAGGGCCTTGTCGTCCGCCTCGCGCATCGCGCTGAGACTGAGGAGACCGGCGTCGTAGCCGAGAGAACGGGCCAGCTCCGCCTCGCGGAGGGCCTGGGTGGTGGGGCCGCAGACTCCGGCGATCCGGGCGAAGGGATCGTTGCTGCGACGATAGCCGGCGATCTCGTCGGCACAGGAGCGGAGAACCGTCTCGAAAAGATCGTGTTTTTTGTCCCGAATCTCGAACTGGGTGGTGTGGACTCCGACGGCGAGCCCGCCTGCCCCGGCGTCGAGGTAGTAGCGCACCAAGGCCCGCTGATGGCGCTCCGACCAGGTGCGGTCGTCGTGGAGGGCCAGCGGCATCGCCGGAATCACTTGTCCGGCGGTGAGATGGCAGCGAAGCCGCTCGGTTTCAGGGGAATCGGGGGAACTCATGCAAAAAAAAATCTCTCGATGCGGCGCAATCCGCTGAATCGACTTTGTGTCTCTTGTCGCGAGGTCATCCTGTCGATAGGGGATTCTGCGGGACGGGTCAAAACGAAAAGAGCAAAGGAAAGACTTTTCTCCCGCCTGCTTTTCTGATCAAACTTGAGGTTCCCTTGTAAGGTCGGCGCTGCCCGCGACACTTATTCACCGGTACTGCCTCGCATGAAACACCATCTCACGACCTTCTTCGCTGTTTTTGCCCTCCTCGTTCCGGGAGGCTCGGTGGAGGCCCAGATTTTTAAAAGGAAAAAAGCCAAAAGGGCCGCTTCCCGGGTGGAACCAAAGCTCGCTCCGGGCCAGTTCGAATGGCATCCCGAGCGCGCCCCCGCCGGTCCTCTCCTCGTTGTGGTGAGCATCGACGACCAAGTCGCCTACGTTTACCGCAACGGCGTCCAGATCGCCCGCTCCGCCGTCAGCACGGGCGCTCCGGGGCACGAAACTCCGACCGGCGTTTTCACCATTCTCGAGAAAAAACGCGACCACGTTTCCAACATTTACAAGGGTGCCCCCATGCCAAACATGCAGAGACTCACCTGGAGCGGGATCGCCATGCACGCCGGACACATCCCCGGTTATCCGGCCTCGCACGGCTGTGTTCGCCTGCCTCACGAGTTTTCCGACAAACTGTTCAGCATCACCGAAAAAGGAGGCACCGTGGTGGTCACGCAGAAATACGCCAAACCCTCGACTTCTCACAAACCCGCCTCCATCCTGCTCTCTTCCCAGGTGGATCCCGGTTCGCGCCCCGCCCCCGAGTTGGTCGGAAAAACCATATGGGATCCGCGCCGGAGCCCCTCGGGACCGGTGAATTTTCTCATCAGCGGAAAGGATAGAACCATCTATGTCTACCGCAACGGTGTCCTCATCGGACAAAGCCCCATCGCCCTGACCCATCCCCGCAAGCCCATTCCCGTCGGGGTATTCCTGATGCTCGAGGGCAGTGAACCCGGCGTGAATTCCATTGTCCCCGGCAAACCGATCCGGCCTTGGGCGACCCTCTCTCTGGAGAAGGAAATGTCCGCCAATGTCGTCGAAGAGTTCCGCCGCCGTCTTCACATTCCCCCTGCTTTTGCGCGACGCCTCTACGAGCTTGCGCACCCCGGAACGATTCTCGTGACGACCAAAGATCCCAACAATGCCGAGAGCACCAGCGGCCGCGATTTCACGATCATGCGGCCCCAGGAGAGGTGAGCGCCTTTCGAGATGCCGGTAACTCGGGCATTCGTTCCTTCACATACCATGGCGATGCCGTCCGCAGGCGATTTTCTCCCCCGGAGAATTCCGCGAATACGTCGCTTACCAGAAAATTCCGCTGCTGAGAGGATGCGCCATGCATCTTTTCCAGAGCATCGCCAGCCTCCCCGGATTCCGTCGGTTTTCGCCAAAGCCGCAGTGGGCGGGTTGGTGCCTGTCCCTGCTCCTGACCTTCTTTTTATCGGCGTTCTCCATCCCGGCCCGCGATCTCCGGGTCGGCATCGATCCCGAGGTGCCCACGATCGCCCATGCCATCAAACTGGCCGAACCCGGGGACACCATTCATCTGGAGGCGGGCAAGGTCTATCGCGACTACGCGGGGTTTCACGGGAAGAAAGGAGCGCCGGGAAAACCCATCACCCTCGACGGACACGGGGCGACCCTGGAGGGTTCGGACCCGCTCGATCCGGCGCAATGGCGCGAGGTTTCGCCGGGTCTGTTTGCCGCGGATACATTGCTGCCGGCTCTCAGCAATGCGGTGATCGGACGCTGGTTTTTTCTCTTCGACGGGAAAATGCAGTTGATGGGCCGGACATCGAAAGGGAAACGCGAAGCCTTCAAAGCTCCCGGTGAGCTCCGGCCCGGCGAGTGGACCTTTGTGAAAGATCCTTCGCGGGAAACACCGTCCTCCAAGCGGATTTTCGGCAGCTTTTATCTCCGAATTCCACCGGGCCTCTCTCTCGTCGAGGCCAACATTTCCGTTCCCGTCCGCAGCGCCGGAGTGCAGTTCAGCGGTGACAACGCCCACCTTGTCATCCGCAATCTCACCGCGACCCATCCCTACAACGACGGGTTCAACATCCACGGCGATTGCCGCGACATCGTCTTCGAAAACATCCGCGCGATCGAATGCGGCGACGACGGGATCAGCGCCCACGAATCGGCGCAGTACCGGGTTGATGGTTTTGTCAGCATCGGCAACAGCACCGGCATCTGCGACACGGGTACGGCGCGGACGAGCTACACCAATGTTTTTATCGCGGACTGCGTCGGCTACGATCTCTACTTTCTCGACGAGGGGCGCTACTCGATTCGCAACGCCGTGGTTCTCTCTTCGGCGCAGAATCCGTTCACCGTCACGGGCCGCACGGAAGGGGATTGCCGCTTGCAAATGGAAAACGTGCTGCTGCGCCGCCTTGTCCCCGGGGGTGGGGGCCTCGTCGCGCTGCGGGCGTTTCTGGAAGCAAATCGCTTCAGCGTGGTAGGTCTTGAGATCCAGGTTTCCGGCGAGGCCACCTGGAAAAACAGTCTTCTCAACGGCCAGCCCTCCGAAGCGGGTGCGTCCGGTGCCGACCTCTCCCTTTTGCAAACCCTCGTCCCTGACAATTACCCCGGCATCCGCCTCTTGACCACCACCGCACCATCCGACCAATGAAAATACCCTCTCTTCTTTTCTCCTTCGCCCTCGCTTCTGCGTGTGTTCTCGGAACGATTTCTTCCGCCGCCGATGCCGCCGAACCGGTGAACATAGGTGACCGGCGCGAGCTGTTTGTCGATCATTTCCTCCTCGACAAACTCAACGGCACCCGTCTGCAGTGGCACGCCCCGCGCGACGAAGGAGAGACTTTTGCCTTCGACAAACCCTGGGAGGGACTTTTCAGCGGCTACGCCACCATCGTGACCCTGGAAGACGGACGCCTCCGCGCCTACTACCGAGGCAAGGCGGTGGCGAATGCCGACGGCAGCGAGGAGGAAGTGACCTGCTGCGCCGAATCCAGTGACGGGCGCACCTGGACAAAACCGAACCTCGGGATCTACGAAGTCATGGGAACGCGGGAGAACAATGTGGTCCTCATGCACGCCAACACCGCCTGTCACAATCTCAGTCCCTTCCGCGACACCCGCCCCGGAGTGCCCGAAGGAGAACGGTTCAAGGCGCTCGGAGGCACAATGAAGGGCGGAGGCCTCACCGCGTGGAAATCCGCCGATGGCTACCGTTGGGAGCGGATGACTCCCGATGCCGTCATCTCCAAAGAACAGGTGCCCTATCCCTATATGTTCGACTCGCAGAACGTGCCTTTCTGGTCCGAGGCGGAGGGCAAGTATCTCTGTTACTACCGCGTTTTCGAGGACAAAATCCGTCGTATCGTGCGGAGCGAAAGTGATGATTTTCTGACCTGGTCCGCGCCGGTTTTGCTCGGCTACCGCCATCCCGGGAGCGAAGCCCCGATCGAACATCTCTACACCAACCAGACCAGTCCCTACTTCCGGGCGCCTCATCTCTACGTCGCGATTGCGGCGCGATTCATGCCGGGCCGACAGGTCCTCACCGAAGAACAAGCGGAGGCCATCGAGGTCAATCCCAAGTATTTCAAAGACACCTCGGACGCCGTTTTCATGACAACCCGTCCGGTCGAAGGCGAGGAGCACGCCGGAGTCTATGACCGCACCTTTCTCGAGGGATACATCCGCGGTGGGATCGGCGCACAGAACTGGGTCTCGCGGACCAACTATCCCGCGCTCAACGTCGTGCCGACGGGACCGAACGAGATGTCCATTTATGTGAATCAGGACTACGCCCAGCCCACCGCCCACATGCGCCGATATTCCCTGCGGACCGATGGTTTTGCCTCGCTGCACTGCGGCTACGCAGGAGGACACGCCATCTCCCTGCCGGTCGTGTTCGCCGGAAAGGTACTCTCGCTGAATTTCTCCACCTCCGCCGCCGGCGGGGTGAAAGTGGGAATAGAAGCGGCGGACGGGAGCGCCATTCCCGGTTTTTCGGTGGAGGATTGTGTCATGCAGATCGGCAACGAGATCGACCGCCGGGTGACCTGGAAATCCGGGAGCGATGTCAGTGCCCTCGCCGGCAAACCGGTGAGGCTGCGTTTTTCCATGAAAGACGCCGATATTTTTTCCTTCCGGTTCACCGAGTGAGGGAACGGAGGCCCCGTCTCATCGCCCGCCGCCAAAGCGCTCCGTGATCCGGTGAACCACCGCGTCGGGTTGTTCCGCGAGGACGCGGTGGCCGCAGCCGGGCAAAATGACGTGCTGAAAATCGGGGAAAACTTCCGCCATTTCCGCGGCGAGACGGGTGAATTTTTCATCCTTTTCCCCGGTGATCCAAAGAACCGGGGCGTGAAACGAACGCAGCGCGGGGCGCAGGTCATCCTGTCGCCCCAGGCTCCAGGTTTCAAAGGCGAGGGCGATGGCTTCGCGGCGGGATTCGAGGGCGGTTTGTGAGGGTGTCGGGGAGGAGTCGCCAGACCCGAAGACGGCTTGCTGATTCCATTTTTGGAGAAAAGCCGACCAGGGCATCTCCCGTGCGTGACCTGCCCACAACTCGTCGGAGACCCGGCGGGCGAGCCTGTCCTCGACACAGCGGAGCCCCGGATGGGCCGAGAGAAGAACCGCTCCTCCCCAGCGCTCCGGATGTATCGCCATCGCGTGGAGGGCGAGTCGGCCTCCGAGGGAATAACCGGCAAGGACGGGGCGTTCCAGTCCCGCGCTCAGGGAAGTCGCCAGTTCACGGGCAAACTCACAATAGGAAAGAGCGCTGTGTTTCCAAAGATCGACCGTCCGAATCCCTGACGATGGCATAATGTTCCAGTCCTCCGCCGAACCGAGATTGCCGTGGAGGGCGAGCAAGGCCGCGTTGGATCCGTTCATGAGAGATCCTCCCAGAAGGCTTCGGTGGCGGCGGGATCGGGAATCACTTCGATGACGAGCGAGGGGTCGGCGACTTCGGGAAAGGGTTCGCCCGCGCTCCAGCGGCGGTAGTCGAGTCCCCACATTTTGGCCCACGGCTCGAAGTTCCGGGTGTGCCTGTTTTCGGTGATTTTTTTGTGTGCGTCAGGCAATCCGGCGAGGGAGGGCAGCCGGGAAAAGATGCGTCCTCCCGCGTTGTTGAGGATGACCAAACGCCGCCGCCCGGCGCTCAACTGCTCCAGCAAAGCGGGCGCGTTGAGGTCGCAAAGGGCGGTGAGGTCGCCAAAAATGCCCCACGATTCCTCCTCGCCTTCGGAAAGTCCGAGAAAGGTCGCGATTTGTCCGTCGATCCCGTTGGCCCCGCGGCTCGCGTAGCTGCGCGGATGCGGGCAGTCCCGTGTCGCGGCGAGGTTCCATTCGCGGATCGGCAGGCTGTTGCCGAGAAAAACGAGGGCTTCGGGAGGAATCCGGCGGGAGAGTTCGCGAACCATGCCCGGTTCGGAAAAAGGATGTTTCGTCAGGGATTTGTCCGGAGCCGCGTCCGCGAGGAGGGTGAGGTCATCCGCCCAACCCTCTTTCTCCATCGGTTTGATTCCGGGAAAACGGGCCGAGACAAACAATTGACTCTCC
>CAYLJC010000003.1:0-10845 GCA_964383345.1 uncultured Akkermansia sp.
CTCATCGAAATCGAAATCGAAATCGCCCCTCTTCCTGTACGAAACACTCTTACAGTTAGCTAATTCTCGTGAGGGTCTCCACATTCGCGGTGGGGTCAAAGGCGGCGAGAGCGGCCTCCTGGGCGGCGACGAGATCGGCGACACCCTTTTTCCCCAGCGCCAGCATCTCGAGCATTTGCGCCTCGGTGAACGTGGCTTCCTCCCCGCTGCCCTGCACCTCGATGAGATTCAGGTCGGCGGTCATCGCGTAATTGAAATCCACGGTGGCGTTTTTGTCCTCGTGGTAATTGAGATCGAGGCAGCACCCGTCCTCCCAGACGCCGGCGCTGACGGCGGCCGCGAGTTGACGCATCGGGGATGCGGGTAGCTTGCCCGCCGCGACAAACCGGCGGAAAGCCATCTCCACCGCCACCACCGCTCCGGTGATCGAGGCGGTGCGGGTCCCTCCGTCGGCGCGGAGGACATCGCAGTCGATCCACAGGGTGCGCTGTCCGAGAGCCTTGAGATCGACCACCGCGCGCAGACTGCGACCGATGAGCCGCTGAATCTCCGAGCTGCGTCCGTCGAGCTTTCCGCGGCTGATGTCGCGGGGTTTCCGTTGCAGGGTGGAATAGGGCAGCATGTTGTATTCCGCCGTGAGCCAGCCTCCCGCCACGCCCTGATATTTCATCCATCCCGGCACTCCCGGTTCCAGCATTGCCGAGCAGATCACCTGGGTTTCCCCAAAGCGGACCAGGACACTGCCGTGGGCGAGGGGGGCGATATCGAGCTGGAAACTCACTTCACGCAATTGGTCGGACCGGCGTCCGTCGATTCGATTCATATTGTAGGCAATGGTCTAAGAGAAGCCCTTTTGCAAGCGTTCACATTCCCGGTTGCTTCGCGGGGTGATTTCGCGACCCTATACGCCGCTCCGATCATAGGTCATGCGTCAAACCAGAGAAAAACTCGAACAGTTCGCGGTGGACGTCATTCTGGATCGTCGCCAGGGCTTCCGTGCGGGGCTTCTGCGCGGTCTCCTCGGCGTCCTCTCCCGCGTCTACGGTGGTGCCGTCAACGCCCGCCTCTCCCTGTATCGCAACCGCATTCTCCGCGAGCGCAGTCTCGGATGCCTCGTTGTCTCCATCGGCAACCTCACCGTGGGCGGCACCGGAAAAACCCCCGTCGTGGAAAAATTCGCCCGCTCCCTCCAGGACGGCGGCCGCCGCGTCGCCATCCTCAGCCGGGGCTACAAATCGGTCAAACAACCTTTCCTGAAACGTCTCGTCGGCAAAATCCAGGGGAAAAACGAAATCGACCCGCCCCGTGTCGTCAGCGACGGGAAATCCCTCCTCCTCGATTCCAAAACCGCCGGCGACGAACCCTACATGCTCGCCGCCAATCTCCCCGACATCCCCGTGGTCGTCGACAAAGACCGGGTCAAAAGCGGCAAACACGCCATCGCCGACCTGAACTGTGACACCCTCATTCTCGACGACGGACTCCAGTATTTGCGGCTCCGGCACCGGCTCGACATCGTTCTCGTGGACCGCTGGCAGCCCTTCGGAACCGAGCGGCTCCTCCCCCGCGGCACCCTCCGCGAACCGCCCCGCAACCTGAAGCGCGCCTCCTACATTTTCATCACCAAGTGCAACGGCGAGCCCAACGGAGAACTCATCGAGCGCATCCGCAAATACAACCGCACCGCCGAGATCATCGAATGCGAGCACCGCCCGCGCTACCTCCAGCACATCGAGACCCGCGCGAGTGTCCCGCTCGAGACACTCCAAGGTGCCCGGGTCGGGACCGTCAGTGCCATCGCCGTGCCCGAGAGCTTTGAGGACGGCGTCCGCAAACTCGGCGCGACAATAGAGGCGACCTGCCGCTTCATGGATCACCACCGTTTCACCGAGCAGGAGATCATCACCTTCATCAACTGCTGCGTTGAATCCGACGTCGATATGATCCTCACCACCGAAAAAGACGCCGTCCGTTTCCCCCGCCTCACCCGCATGGACGTGCCAATTTATTTTCTCCGCGTCGAGATCGGAATCCTCAGCAACGAGGAGAGCTTCGACCAGTGCATCGCGAGGATCTGCCAGCCGCGCGAAGAGAGCTCGGCACGCCGCTTTTTTTAGAGTAGGTTCTCCCCGCCGCCCCCATGACTCCCTTTCTCGCCGCCTTCTTTGATTTCCTCGCCGGGTCCGGAGAGACTCTTTACGATGTCTCCATCTGGACCACCGTGATCCTGCTCCTCGTCATCGGATTTCTCGGCACCTTCCTTCCCATCCTCCCCGGCACCACCCTCATCCTCGCGGGGGCCTTTCTCTTTTACTTCACGATGGGCTGGGAAAGCTCCGGACTCGCCTGGCAGGGGCTCGTTTTCATCGGGATCCTCTACGCCCTCTCCCTCTTCCTCGACGGAGTCAGCGGCGCCCTCGGGGCCAAGTGGTTCGGGTCGAGCAAATGGGGCATCATCGGAGCGATCCTCGGCGGTATCGTGGGGATCTTCTTCGGCATCCCCGGCCTCATCCTCGGACCGATCGTCGGGGTTTTCCTCTTCGAGATTTTCTTCGCCAAAAAAGAAGTCAAAGAGGCCTCCAACTCCACCGTCGGCACCGTCGTGGGCGGTCTCGCCGGCATTGTCGCCCGCGTCTTCCTCTCCCTCGGCATGATAGGGTGGTTTGTTGTGGATGTGTTTTTTGTGAACTGAGTGTAAATTGCCACGCGGTCTGGGAAAGATTGCCAGGGGTTTGGGAAAATGCAGACCAGCCGGTGTCATGTGCCCTGGTAGGTGGGCAGCCATTCGTCGACGGTGATCGAGCCGGAGACGCTCGTTCCCTCGCTCACCACCAGCGGCAAATCGACCCCGAAAATCTTGATCCCGCCGGACCCCGGCACTGTCCCCGACTCCCTGTTTGCCGTTGCTATCGCCAACTGCTCTGGTTGCTCATCGTCCGCTGCCCGGACCGCTCCCACCGTGAATCCATCGACGAAGAGTTCCCACTTGTCGATCGAGGGATAGTAAGTCGCCAAGACCGCCCCTCCGGTGAAGATCTTAATTTCTAAGATTTCTTGTTTTTCGCCGCCCTCTTTTTCGAGCAACAAGTCGAATCCGCTCGACCCCTCCGAGCGCATGAATTGCCCCTCCGCATTGGGGTTTTCGTGCCAGGCCCACCGGTGATGGAGCGACCGCACTGCCTCCCCGGATTCAGTCTCCACCTCACCTCGCGCACCCGTCAGTCCGACCTCCAGCACCTCGTCGAACGAGGCGCTGACCCCATTCCCGCTGACCCCCACCTGCACTCGGATTTTCTTCGCATTCAGCATGCTGACGACCGCTTGCGGCGGCCTGTTCGGATGGCCGAGGCCGTCAATGATAATCCTGCCCGGCGAAAATCCCCCCGGCGGGGGGCTCCCTATCCCAATCACGGCGAGGGCTGTTGACCCGGTCCCGATTCCCGGCAACTGCGCCCGCGATCCGGCTGCATAGTCGACACTCATGTGATTGCGGCGTGAGAGAGTCCAAATCGAGGCGCGACAAAGACTTCCCCGTCAGGCGTGCGATAGAGAGAGTCATGGATGACCAGATGACTCGGCGGCGCGAGCCGGACGCCTACCAGCCCGTCTCGGATCGGCACAGCTCCCGCTGTAGCGGTCTCCGGCCTGAACTGCCACAGAGGATAATGCCGCGCCTCGAACTCGAAGCTCGAATCGCCCACCTCGCCCGTGAAGCTCACCGCCGCTCCGCTCTCCTCCGGCCACGACTCGAGCGCGACCAGGCTGTAGCTCGTCGGTGCGAGATCCTCGATCTTGATCGCGAGGATGCTTCCCTCAGCCGGATCGAACAGCTCCTCTGGGTTCTCGCAGCTCACCACGAGCGAGACATTGTCGTCGCCTCGCAGGATCGTCCCGACAGCCACCGATACGCCGCCATCTGCCACCTTGATCTGCCACGGCCCGCCCGCCGCCGCCGTCCCGCCCGACATCCACGCGAACTCTGACATGGGCGTAAAGGTCCCGCCGATGGTCGGGTTGGCCTCATCCGATCCATCCTCTGGAGGCTCGGGGGGACCGGGGGGAGCGGGGAGAGCGGCCGTCGCGCGTCGATCTTGCGCGGTGCGGGCGGCCGCATGGAGCGCGACCCAGTCTTGCGGCGAGAGATGTTCCGGCGGCCCCAATGTCAGACCGACCGTCCCGCTCGTGAGATCGACATCCTCGGACTGGACCTCCGCCCGCATCGTCGCCCAGGCCGGTCGGGAGGGATGCAAGAGCCGCACCGAGCGCGCCATGTGGCTGTCGGCGGGCGCTTCTTCCGCGGACAGAGTGACATTCCCAGCGAAGTAGAGCGGCGACAGCGCCTCGTAGAGACGCTGCGCGAGACCCGGGACCACCGCCGCCTCGACAGCGGAGGCGTAGGCTTCCGCGTTGGCAGCGGCGTCTCCATGATCGATCGAAAGAGTCTTGCGGTAGACCTTCGTGACCGCATCGGTCCCGCGGAACCTATACTGGGCGTCGATCAGATACGCCGCCACGTCCACTCCTGCGATGGACGAGACCTCACGCGGACCCAACCGCATGAACGCTGATTTGTTCGGTTCGGACAGCCCGTCCGCCGTCGACTTCCGGACGGCGATGGTGGCTTGCGCGATCAGCATCGCGGCGCTGACATTCATCCAGTCGCTCAGCGAGCCTGCCATCAGTTCGCGGGGGACATCCTCCGCCGACGGCGGCCGCCACACCGGCGTCGCATTCGGGTTGACCGCCGAGGGAGGATCTTCCAGCGGCACCGCCGGATCGAGGATCACCCGATGCGCCACCGTCGTCTCATCGGACTCGCGAGGGAGGCGGATGTCATTGCTCGTCAGACCCAGCGACCCGAGCCCGCTGCGATCCAGCCACCATTGCTCCGCCGCACCATCGTAGGCCCCTTGCTGCGGCCATGATTCCGTCGCCACCGGCTGGCAGGTCACTTGCGGCTGGGGAGCGATCCCCATCCCGTCCCGAGCCGCCGGATGCGGCAGCGTCACTGTCAGCGTCCGCCTTGTCGTCGGGGCACTGGTCGGGTAGCTGTCCTCTTTTGCGATCAGCACGTTCGCCCGACGGAATCCCGCCTCGCTGGCCACGTCCCCCGACTCATACGGAGCGCTCGCCTCGTAGATGACCCGCACCTTGTCGACCTGTCGCTCGTAGAGCGCGCGGATCTTCGCCTCCGCGAGAGGGCGATCCCCCAACGGGATCGAGACGACATCCGCCGCATCCGCCTGGGCCGCGACGTATTGCGTCCCCGCCGCCGAGTAGCTGGCGACCAGGGCCGTCCCCGGGAGCCAGTTCCAGATCTCGCGCAGCAGCTCCGCGACCGACCGATTGTGCGCTTCGATCGCGGGGACGCGAGCACTCGCGACGCCAGAGAGAGAGACCGCGAGCGGCACGCCCATCGACGCGCACCAGCTCACCAGTTCGCCGACCATATCCGCGACGGTGGCCGACTCCATCCGCACCCGGCTCGTCTCGACCGGGGCGAAGCCCGTCGCCGTCATCGACTCGACCTCCTGCTGAAAATCGAGCCGCTCCAGCAGCCACCAGAGACTGCGGAAAACATGCGTGACCGTCTCGCCGTTGTGCGCGAGGGACAGCGGGTTGTCGGCGAGGTAACCTCGATAGTAGACCTCGCCGGATCGGCGGAGGATGATCTCGGTTTCCCAGTCCCAGAGATCGGCGGCGGTCAGGGCATCCTCGGGGGTGGAGGTGAGGGTGAGCACGTCCGCCGCTTGATTCGCTCGCGACAAAGACGCACCGACAAATCCCCAATCGCTGAGGGTTCTTTCGGGGCCGCCGTTGGCGGCTTGCAGGGTCCAGATTTCAGGGATCATGGGGGAGCGGCTTCGCCGCGGGGGAGGTGAAAAGTGGGAAGGTGGAAAGTGAAAGGTCCTTTTACTTTGCTACATTTTACTTTTTACGCCGCGCTCAGCGGCCATTGCGGACTTGCGATTCGAGGATTTCGAGGCGGCGTTGGAGTTGTGCGGCGAAGGCGGACGCCGCCGCGCCCTGGGCGTAGATTTGTTCGGAGATCGCGGCGTAGCGAGACATCAGATTCATCATCTCGTTCTCGTTGGTGCCGTCGCTGAGAGCGGTCGCGATGCCTTCGAGTTCGCGGAGCAGAGATTCGTCGGCACCGGCCGCCCGGGCCGTCGCGACCTTGGACCCGATGTCGCGGGCCATCGTCGTGGCGGAGTCCATGATTTGGACATCCCGCTGTTGGGCGATGTCCCTCTCCTGCTCATCGGCGAGGCGCTTGGCTTCGGCCTGTTGGGCGCGGAGCTTTTCCGTCTCGTAGCGTTGCGCGGCGGTGCGGTCTTCCAGGTCGGCTTGCTGGGCGGCGGGACCGGTGGTAGCGCTCTCGAGTTCGCGTTCGAGCCGCCGCTCGTCGGATTTCCCGGCGTCCACTTTCTCTTTCGCCGCGATGACTTTGGCGAGGGCCTCGTCGCGGGCGGCGATGCGCTCGTCGATCAGTTCCGCGAACCCGTCGGTGAGCGCCTCTTGCGCTTCCTTGACCGCCTCGTCGAGCGCATCAATCTCTTCGCGAGGCAGAGTGTTGGGAGCCTCTGCCCGGGCTTTCATGGCCGCGTTCCTGGCATCCCTTAGATCTTTCAATTCCCGCGCGCCCGACGCGCCCTGACGCTGCGTCCAGTCGAGTCGCTCCTGAGCCTCCCTCGCCTCGGGATGAGTGTCGAGATACGCCTGCCAGTCCTGCTCATTCTGCATCCGGCGATTGTGCAGCTCCGTCTCGATAGCCTCGCGTTCCAGCTTCCGCTTGCGGTCGCGGGCTCGCTGCTTCGCGAGGAACCGGTTCTCAGCCGCTTCCGCCTCGGAGTAGTTTCCGTTCAGCTCCGCCATGTCGATCTGGGCGAGCTCCAGACCGAGCTCAGCATCGACCAGCCCGGCCTGCTCGTCCGCCATCTGTCGGAGCCGTTTCGCGTAGGCGTCGAATGCCGTCTCGGCGAGGCGCGCGTTGCGGGCCTGTTGTTCGAGCCAGTTCGCCAGATCCGCCGCCTCGATTGCGGCTCGTTGACTTGTCTGTTCCAGCTCCGGCATGGCGCGGGTGGCGACTTCCTTGATCTCCTCGAGGCGATCCTTTACCCAGCCCAGTGCCGACCACAGCCCCTGCACCGCCGTCAGAGCGAGGGCGATTGGTCCTGCCAGTCCCTTGATCCATTTCAGCGCGCCGAAGAATTTCGACAAACCGCCCGCCGCCCGATTTGCCGCCGCGCCGCCGAGATTCATCGACCCCGACATGTCGTTGACCATGTCGGAAAAATCATCCACATCCGGGACGGCGGAGGATGCTGCCTCGGCGAGATTCTCGACCGCCTCGGTCACCTCTTCCGTCTGCTCTCGCCCCGCCTCGAGGGGCTTCCCCCAGTCGAGGAGCGGCGTGCCTTGATTGGTCGACGCCGTTTCTTTGCCGAGATCGGAAATGGCCTCTTCGACCTTCTCCACCTCCTTCGCCGCGTCGGCTGCGCCGGTGGCTTTGATCTTGATCTCGAAATCTTTGGGCATGGGAGATTGTTAGTTTTCAGTGTTCAGTTTTCAGCGGGGGCGGGCGCGGGATCGAGGATGCTGGCGCTCATTTGCTCGTCGATGATCTCTGCTGCGACCAGCGCCGCCATGCCGAGGACAACGCGAGGATCATCGCTCCAGACTTCGCCGGGATGGGTGGTCAGGACGAGGCGGAGAGCGGCGACGGCGGGGTCCGTGCTCAGCGAGATCGCGGAGAGGATGGAAAACGGGTCCTCCGGCGTCGAGAATTCGGCTAGAAACTTGTCGGCGGATGGCCAGATCTTGCGGCCCTCGGGCACCGGTGGCACCTGCGCCGCCTCCATCGCATCGGCCCACTCTTCGATTTTAGCCTCGTAGAATGGTGATCCGGGGTAGTGACGAAGCCCCGCATCATCCGTCGTGGACGGGTTTTCCGCGCGGAGTTGGGATTCTATTTCGACGCGTGTCATGGTGCTTGTCTCAGGTGGCCTACTATCTCCATCCAGCCCTCCGCGATGTTGCCGGAGGAGAAGTAAAATTTGATCCCCTGTCGCGGCGTTGAATCGAGGAACGCGCCTGCGTAGCCGGACCATTGAGGTCGCCCGTCTGAGTGCCGCATATACACAGATGTCGAAAATGCGTGCCTCCATGCCCCCATCCTGAGGTTCATGGTGAAATCAGCGATACCGTAAGTGGACGACACCGCACCGACCATGTTGGAGCGATTCGTATCTACGGCACCCCCAGACTCGTCGGAGCGGGCCCATGGACCTCCGCACCGAAGCCCCCCACCCACATCCGCAGGCACCCCATCCCGCAGCACCGACTGGAACACAGCCCCATTCGTGACCGGCAAAAACTGCCCAGTGATGGTGTAATGCGAGTAAATCGCATCATCGAAAATATTATCCGCGACGAGGCCTCCGGCGTTTGTCTCCTCCCACCGACCCAACGGCACGGTAGTCCTCTTCCGCGCATTGAACCTCGCCGCGATCTCCGTCGCCAATGCTGCAATGCGGGTTTCCAGACTCATTTCGCTATCCGCTCGCTCAGGTCAAAGCCCCCGTGAAATCCGCCGCGAAATCGCGATCTGTATTCCCAATCGCCGCCGCCGATTGCGCGCCGATGTTTGCGCGGCCCTGCGCCTGCTGCGTCCCGTCGAAACTCTGCGACGCATCGACCCGCACCCGCAGCGCCTGCGCGGAGAGGATGTCGCTGATGACATCCGGGTCATCGCCCAGGGCGGCGGCCAGCTCATTCAGCGTATCGAGCACTCCGGGCGCACCATCGACCAGGCCCGCGATGGCGGCGGCGATGGATGCCTTGATTTTGTCAACCGACCAGGTCACATCGCTGCCGCTGGACGCGTCGTCGTCCAGCTCGGGGACATCCAGCGAGGTCAGAGCATTGTTCAGTTCGTTCAGCGCCGCGACCAGGTTTGCCTTGTTCGTGGTCGATAGGTTCGCCAGCGTCCCAATGGACGTCGATAGCGAGTTGCATTGGGCCGCCACGCTGGTCGCGAGGGAGGTGATTTGGGTTTCCAGGCTCATGATATTTTCTCAGCTTAACATGCTCTCAAATTGGGCCGCGAAGTCGCGGGTATGGTCTCCGTAGTCCGTGCGGACGGAGGTGATTTTATCGTCCAGTACTCGCCCCTGATTCGCCGCCAGCGCGTAGGTCGGGGACGACGATACCAGGTCATCGACCACCGTCGCGGGCGGCCCCTGTGGGCCGATGCCGCCGTAGGTGATGGGCGCGTCGACGACGATGGGTTCGATGGTGATCGGGGCGTCGATCTCAATGGGCTCTATCGTGATCGGGGCGTCGATCACGATGGGCTCGATAGTCAATGGTGCCTCAATTTCCGTGCTCATGTCACTCGGCGGCGATGCTGCGGATCACGTCGAACTGTCCTACATACAGGGTTAAGGGTGCCTCCTGACCCTGTTTAAAAAACTTCATTTCCCAGGTCCATTTCCCGACCTCGGTCAGGAAGTCGTCCAGCGCCGGGATGGACGCCGCCCAGGTCTCCGCGTTGTCGATGGTGATCGCAGCGTCCGGGGCCGGGTCGCTCTCGCTGTCGAGGCGGAAGAGATCGCCATGGACGTGCTTCAGCAGCATCTGCACCCTCGCCAGATCGGCGTCGGGTTGGGCTCCGTTGATCAGGATGGGACCGATGGACGAGATGCCGGGCCAGTGATCGCCACTGCGGTGGTTCGGCAGGCAGATGTTGACGGCGCTCATTAAGGTGAAAGGTGGGAAGGTGAAAAGTGAAAAGTGGAGGGGTCAGACGGTAGATTGCCAGCGGTAGATCACGGTCCAGGTGTTCTCGTCGATCCGGGCGAGGGCGACGGTTTCGCCGACCGCGATGGTGAGGGCAGCCCCGCTCACGCCGGTGCCGTTCTCGACGGTGAAATCCCAGTCGCCCATGTTGGTGTGCCGGAACCACAGCACGGTTCCGGCAGGCCAGGCGACGCTGGATTGCTGAGGGACAGTCAACGTGATTGGCGCAGACCCCTCGCCGCTACCGGTCCAACCGCTATGGAGTTTGTTGGCATCGGCGAGGGTCAGGGCGCGGCCCGGGGTCGAGTCGTGATCGACCAGGGCGAGGGGGCCGGGGGCTCCGCCGGTGCTGCCGCCGGCCAGGGGGGTGCCGTCGGCGCGTTGGTAGGATTCGCAGACCCAATCCCCGGCAGCGTATTCGCGGAAGGCGGCGACGTCGCCCGCTGCGGTGGTGATGTTCGCGGCGGTGGGGAGGATCAAGTCGGTCGCGTGGTGGGTCAGAGTCAAGATACCCGCGAAGCGCAGCGTCACGCGGGTGCCGACAGCGAGGGCGGCGAGGCTGGTGATCGTCGTGGTGCCGGTCACCGAAAAGTAGTTCCCATCGGCGAGCAGAGGCAGCTCCGCCGCGCTGGCGACATCGGCCCCTTTGGCTTCGCGGATCTGATGTGCTTTCGCGTCGAGAGGCCCGCCGAGCTGGGGGGAGGGATCTTCGACGATATTCTCAATCCCTCCGCCTCCGCCGCCGCCACCGGAGAGAGCGGTCCCGGCAGCGCGTTGGTAGGATTCGCATTCCCAGTCGCCTTCCGCGTATTCGCGGAACACCGCGACATCGCCGACGGCCGTCGTGATGTTCGCGGCGGTCGGGAGGATGAGATTGGTCGAGTGATGGGTCAGGGTCAGGATGCCCGCGAATCGAAGCGTCACCTTCGTCCCGACGGCCAGCGTATTGATCGAGGTGATCGTCGTCGTCCCGGTCACGGTGAACCGGTTCCCATCGTCGCCGAGCGCCAGCGCCGCCGAGCTGGCCACGTCGTCGCCGCTGGA
>CAYLJC010000003.1:10855-13779 GCA_964383345.1 uncultured Akkermansia sp.
TTCGTGTCGAGCGCCCCTCCGAGTTGAGGCGTGGTGTCCGAGACCAGGTCGCCGCCGCTGCCCGTGATCTCGACCCACTTCGCGACGTTGGTCGAGGCGTCCACGCAGATCCAGACCCGCAGCGCCCACCGCCACAGCGACCCCTGGGAATAGCCCTGCGTCGTGTCATCGGTGCCCGTCGGCGCGGCCGATGCCGACCAGTTGTGTTTCGCCCCGCTCGACAGCCCGACCAACGCAGCGGCGATGGCCTGTCCGACCCGCTCCGCCGTCCACCAGCGGACAGTGGTCGCGGTGCGGGCCTCGGCTTCCGCTTTCGAGACCGTCGCATACTTCGCGAGAACGTAGTTCGCGATCTTGAGCATCGTCGCCCGCACGCCCTTTGCCGCCGGGGTCGCCCCGCTGATGTCAATCGCGGGCACGTAATCGTCATCCGCGATCGAGGCGATCTCACTCACTTCCGAAATTTTCTTCGCTTCCATGGGTTTTGCGGCTTCGCCGCGTAAAAGGTAAAATGGTGAAAGGTAAAAAGCGGCGTCACTCCGCCCCCGCTGTCTCGAGGGCCATGTAAGTTTCGTCCTCCCAGAGGATCTCCGTCCCGTCCTCCCAGAGCCAGGCATCGTCCTCCGCATCGGTCGCGATCTCGGTGATCGCTCCCTGCTCGATGCTCCATCGTTGAATCAGCATCCCGGATCGCACATCGTAGCGCCACTCCGTGCGGCGAACGGCCGCCGGGGTCACCGCCCACTGCCGACCGTAGTCGGCCAGCTCGATCAGCACCCAGCCATGCGTGCCCGGCATCGCCTCGACGGTCTCCAGGGCAGTGACCAGCGCGGCGTCGTGGCGGGCCACCGGGCGCACGCGATCCCATTCCAGAGCGGCGACGCGTCCACCTCGCACCCAGAAATCGGGCGCGGCCCCGCGCACGTAATCGGCCCGCTGCACGATCTGCTCGACCCCGCCGCCGAAGGTCGCGCCCTCGCTGATTTTTTCGCCCGCCGCCAGCAACACCATCTCCCCCGATGTCGACGGCCAGAGACCGTCATACCAGGTGACTTTGACGCGACTACAAACGTAGCTCATGCTCAGTGAGGGGCGACCGGTGCGGGGGATGTTCAGCTCTCGGCTTCGCCGAATTGGATGCTGTTGCTGGTGTTGTCGAGCACCTGGAAACGCAGGGTCGGCTTGCCGTAATCGTTCTGCCAGGGCGGCGTCTCATTGAGCCGCACATCGACGCGCACCAGCATTTGCAGCAGCGTCTCGCCGCTCTGATCCTTCGCTTCCGCCGCGAGCCAGCCGCTCACTTTTCGGTTCGTCTTGGCGAAGGGACTCACCGCCGAGCCCTCGACGATCTTCGCCGCCAGCCCGAACTGGAGCCGATGGACCAGCTCGTTGTAGTTCTGACATTGCATGTCGAGGTAGTCGGCCGTCTCGCGCACCTCCGTGGTGCGCTGGTAGCCGCCGGTCGATTTCGGACAGAGGAACTCCGTCTCCTCGCTCTCGACCTCGAAGCTGACCTGCTCGACACAGCCGAGCGAGGGGACCGCATCGTAGCCGCCCGAGACGACGGGCGGCGTGGTTTCGTTGATAGACTCGCCGTCCTCCGCGAAGTAGACGAACGCGCCGACGAGCAGGCGCTGGAGCATGGGTAGGTTGGTTTGGGCCATGGTAGTAGGGGTTGGGTTGGATTGGGTTGTCGGAAAAAATCAGGGCACGGTGGGGATCAGCGTCGGGGCCGCGATCTGGACCGAGGCCGAGAAAGTCGCCTCGTAGATGACATACTTCGGGTGCGGTTGCTGGCTCCCCTCGACCAGGCGAAACTCGTCGTAGCAGAGTCCGCCCTCGGGGATCCAGCCCTGCACGCGGGCCAGCATCGCCTCGGCGAGCGTCACCGCCGCATTGCGCTGCGTGCGGCTCGACCGGCGAGCCCACAGGGAAATGTTCCATGTCACCGTGATGCGCGGTCCGGGAGCCCCCGCCGAGATCGGGCGGAACGACTGCACCGCCACCAGGGCGATCAGCCCGCCCGCCTTGCCGACTCGCTCGGCGACCAGGTCAGAGACGCTGTCGTCCACCTTGCTGATCACCTCGCATTCCTCCGCCTTCAGCACCGGCGCAGACGCGAGATGCTCGGCGAGGGCCTCGCCGATCTGGTCAAGCTTGGAAAGGTATAGGGCTACGCTCATGTCAGGGAATCGAGAAAGGCCACCGCGCCCATCTCGGCGGCGGCGAGATATTGATCGTCGCTGGGGAGCAGGCTGCGATCTTGCTCCTGAAACACTTTCCGCCGGAGCCAGTAATAGACATCGACCGTCCCGCCCTCCAGGCGACGGCCCAGCGCCATCGCGAAACTGTCCGCGGCGGAATTTTTGAAAACGATCAGATCCAGATCGTCGATCTCCCCGGCCCGCTTGCCGTAGGCGGCCGCCTTCGCCGGGATCGTCAGATACTTGCTCTTCTTCGGCGTGATCGTCACGTCTCCGAAGGCCCGGGCGAAGCCCGCCACATCCCCGCCCAGCGCCACCACCGCCGCGTCGCTCTCGCCGCGCGAGGTCACCCCCTCCGCCGCCCGCTCCAGATAGCCGGTCGGCTTTGCCCCGAGAGACTCCGCCGTCTTGTGGCGGCTCGGTGCGATGCTGCGGATGTAGTCGCGGGTCAGCGCCTCCGCCTCCGCCGCGATCTCGGCGTGCAGGCCCGTCGGATCTTCCAGACCCGCGATCAGCGAGCGCAGGATCGGCGTCGCCTCATCAGTGGCGGTCAGGGCGATGGCGAAGCTCATTCGGCACCTCCTCTCATGCGCTCCTCGAGGCGCGCTCGATACTCCGGCGTCGCGATGGCTCGCAGCCTCTCCAGAGTGGCGCGGTCGAGACCGGCCGGGAGTTCGGCGGGCGGCACACTCGCGGTAGGCTCCGGCGCGGGCGAGGGGT
>CAYLJC010000003.1:13789-24388 GCA_964383345.1 uncultured Akkermansia sp.
GCGCCAGCCGCGACCAGTCGATTCCATTCGCGGGCAGGCACCTCGCGCCAGCCCATCCCCGAGTTGAAAGCAAACGGCGGATGCACCACATCCAGCGCATCGTCGAATCGGCCGCTGTCGCCCAGCGCCGCCCAGATCGCGTCATCCTTCCGCGCGATCAGTCGGGGCGTCCCCGTCGTCGCGTCGATCACCGGCGCGGGACCGCCCGCCTCGATCCAGCGGCGACCCCAGCTCATCGTCCCCATCTCCCCGCGCGGCACCCGGCGACTCTGCACCCGGATCAGCTCCCAGGCGGGCCACGTCTCGATGCGATCCAGCCCTCGCGTGCGCTGGGCCGCCCCGCGCAACAGACTCTCCTGCGTGCGCAGGATCAAGTTCAGCCGCGCATCTGACGACAGGTCGCGCAGAGATCCCGGCTCCGCCGGAGGAATGTCGAGAGCCTCGTCGCCGGGGAACCCCGTATCCGGCCGGTAGCCGACCTGGGCAAGTAGCTTTTTCAGCTCCAGCCTCAGCTGAGGCAAGTCATTATCAAAACCGCCCGTCATCAGCCGCTCCAGACGGTCGCGCAGACCCTGCAAATAGGTCGCGCTCGTCGTGCGAGCGCTGAACACCGCCCGGCTCTTTGCCGCCTGTTTAAATGCCTCGCGACCCTCGCGGCTCGACAGCGCCGTCGGCAGCACGCCGCGACCCATCGCGATGCGGAGAGCATCGTCCCAGGGGATAGCGCTGTTCAGCAGTCGATTCATCTTCTCACATCCTCACAAACCAGGTCCCGCCCTCGGCGATCTCCACCGCATCGTCCTCGAAAATATCGTGAACCGCCGCGGCCACCGCGCCGCGTTGCTCGCGGCCGTAGTCATGCCCGCCGATCAGGCCGCCCGCCCGCACCTTCGGCAGCCACGCCTCGATGTCCGCGAGACAGCCCTCGTAGCTGTGGTCCCCGTCGATCCAGACCAGATCGAGCGACTCATCGTCGAAGGCCGCCGCCGCGCCCGCGCCGTCGCACCGCAACATCGCCGCCCGGTCGCCGAACTGGGCCAGCCGCGCCGTCGCCGCCGCCATCGCCGCATCGTAATCCGCCTGCGGCCGCGAGGGCATCGTCGAGCCGCTCTCCCACCAGGGCGTGCCCGGTTTGCCGCAGCGGTAGGGATCTATCAGAGTGAGCGAGAGATCCGGACGCGCCGCCAGCAGCGCCGCCGCATTCTCCCCATGCCAGACCCCGATCTCCACGCCCGCGAGCGGCACGCCCGTCGGCAGCCTGTCCAGGATCGTATGCCAGCGCTCCCGGCGACGAGGGATCGCCGCTGCCGCCCGATGGCGAGCCGAGCGAGACGGGAAAGGCGAGACCGGGCGCGGATGGATAGCGCGAGGTTCAGTCGAGCGCTCGTAGTGCTCCCACAGATCGACCAGCGGAGCCGTCGCCGCATCGCGCGGACCACCGCGAAAGATCGCCTTGCGCAGGCGTCCCTTGATATGGACCACCCGCGTCGCATCGTTCGCGAGCGCCCAGGTCGAGTCTTCGCAATTCCATTCCTCGCAGTCCAGTTTCAGGATATTGAGGTTAGCCGCGAGGTCGCTCTCCAGCATCGCCCCGAGAGCCGCTTGATTGATCCCGCCGTAGCGGGCGCGGAACTGCTGATGCCGCTCCCCGTCCGCGAGGAACTCGTCGTTGACCCGCCGCCATTCGGCGAAAAACTCCCGCGTTCTATCATTCACCCGCACGAAAACCACGCCCGAATTGAAAGGGAACTTCGCCCCCTCCGGACGCCAGGTCATCGCCAGATCGAACTCTGCCGAGAATACATCCGCCAGCGGTCGCAGCACGATCACATCCGCGTCGATCAGCGCGAGACATTCGCCGTCCTCCGCATCCGCCACGACGGACTCCCAGAGACGCATCTTGGCCGTATTGCATTGAAAGGACAGGCGAGCATTCGAGTTCGCCGCCCCGCTGCCGATCCCCGTCGGCAGAGACATCTCCGTCGGGTCGATCACCTCCAGCGGTTGGGTCGGACAATTCGCCGCCACGCTGTTGCGGAGCGCCCGCAGCATCCGGCCATACATATCGCCACCGGCGGGCGAGGGGAAATAGGTAGTGATCAATTTCATGTTACAAAAGTCCTCCGAGATTTTCGCGGCGGTCATGTCGAGTCCGCGACGACACCAGCGAGATACCGACATCCGCGCCCGACGCCCCCGGCGTCACCAACGCCTCGCAGCGGGAGATAGAGTCCAGATAGCGGAGAGCGTCGCGGTATTCCCGCACGCGGGGATCCGCATCATTCGACGCGCCCTCGACATCCAGAGCCGCCAGCAAGCGATGCCGCACGATGGCCAGCAGCGCGTCCTCGCACTCCGGCGGGATCGTCGTCTCGTCCGGGTCCGTCACATTCTGCGCGCAGGCCCGCACCTTCGATCGGATCATCAAGACCACGCGAGGGAGGATCGTCTCGATCCTGTCCGCGTTGTCCGACCCGAGCGAACGATACAGCGTCGACTCCTCTTCCGGGAGAGCGTCGAGAATCGAGTCGGCTGTTGGTTTGGTCCACATGGCGGTGGCAGTTTAGCGGGTAGCTTTTTAGCCGTTTTGCTTTTTCGCATCGGCCATGCCCTGACCGATGTTGTAGGTGCCGGTGGCACCGGTGATGATGGCGACGCCCTCGGTAACATTGCCCGCCCGGACCAAATAGGCCCCATAGGCGACCGAGGCGAGAGTGACGAGCAGCTTGCTCGACTTGAGTTTTTCGATCAGTGTTTTCATATCGTCTTCCCGGCTAAACAGCAAAACAGCTAACAGCTAAACAGCTCCCCCGAAGGGGGAATGGCCGCCTATGACACCCAGTCCCGCGCGGGCGGCCGCACGCGGGACGTTCGGGCAACTCGTTAAGAGGTGAAGGTGACTGCGATCTTGCGGATCCCCACCGTCGAGGTCACGACGATGCGGCTGTAGTGCTCGACCGTGACGAGCGTCTTCTTGAGTCGACGCTCGACGTAGACGCCGAAATTCCCGCCCGTGGTCAGGGTGACGAAGCGCTTCACGTTGCTCGGGTCATCGACCATCATGCTGCGCCCGGCCGAGTAGATGTAGACCTTGTCGGCGATCACCTTGGCCTTGGCCGACTTCGTCTGTTGGAACCGGAACTTGCTCGACACCACGCGGTCCACACCGTAGAGGCCAGCGAGCTGCTCCGGCGTCATCGCCCCGGTGGCGAACGCCCCGCTGGAGTCGCTGCGACGCAGCGCCGCGATGCGCTTGGTCCGCGCGCCTCCGCCGAACAGCACCACATCGGCGTCGATACCGCGAGCATCGCCCGAGAGATCGACATTGTTGATCACGTCGTAGTCCGGATCAGCGGCGGCATTGCCCGCGCCCCAGTTCTTCGCGTCCTCGGTGTCGTTCGCGTCGAGCAGCACGTCGAGGCGCGCCAGCTCGCTGCGGAGCAGACGATTGCGCAGGTTCAGCACCGCCCGCTGCTGCACTGCCGGGTTGTTCCCGCCCTGGTCATCGTCGATCACCATGGTGAGACCCTTGTTGTCGGTGCGGCCGTCGACTTGGCTGCCGGTGCGGCGCACCTGGGCGAAGTCGCCGCCGATCTCGCGGATGTCGAGGTCGGACAAATGATCCGACTGGAACGACTCCTTGGTGTCGTGTTGGCGATAGGTGAAGGCCCGCCCAACCGGGACCACCGGGGCGGCCGCGTCGAGCAGAGCGACGAGTCCCTCGTCATCCTCCGCGCCGACAATGTAATCGACCAACGGCTCGGAGAGATGCTCCGCGTCGAAGTTCGCGTCGTTGGCGGCGTAGATGCCGCCGTTGTTGCCGCCCGACTCCGGGAGCAAGGGGTAGAAGGCCGTCATGTCGTTGGCCAGTTCGATCTTTTTCATGGGTTCTTGGAGTAAAAAGTGAAAAGGTGAAAGGTGAAAAGTGGGGCAGCGCTTAGCTGCCGCTCACGTCGGTTGCGGGCTGGTCGTTGACTTCGATCAGGTCGCCGTCCAGGGCGGCGGCGGTCAGCGAGTAGCCGACTTGGAGCGTCCCGGTGTCATCGACTTTGCCGTTGGCCGCCTGGTAGACAGGCACGCCGACCGCGATCTCACCGGCGGCGACCATCTTCTTGGTCGGTCCGCGACCGAGCAGCAGTAGCGATTGGTTTGTCCCCGTCCCGGACTCGACGTTGTCGATAGTGCCCAGGGCGGGGCTGGCGGCATCGGCGAGCGCCACCGTCCCGTTGCCTGCCCCCTTTTTGTAGAGCAGGTGGCGGGCCGTGATGGCGGCGTCGTTGGTGCGGTTCACCGCCGACTCGTGGGTCGCGAGCGCGGCGTCGTAGGTATTCGCCAGGCGGATGCGATGGCGAGGCGGCGAGCCCAACAGAGAGTGGGCCAGAGTCCCCAGCGCGGCGATGACCGCGACCAGGAGAGTGAGTAGGGTTCGGATGGGTTTCATGGGTTCTTGGATTTGGGTTGGGTTGGGGTGTGAGGGTTTCAGGAATTCAGGGGTTCAGGTGAAAAGCTCCGGCTTCGCGCGGCTGCACTTCGCCCAGGCGGCGGAGAAATTCCCGCCGTTGCGCTTCATCTCCGCGTCGATCAGCTCGCCGCGCTTTTGCTTGATCGCCGCGAGATCGTTCTCCGCTTTGACGGATGCGCCGTCCTCCGCGAGACCGTCGGTGAGGCCCTGCGTTTTCAGCGCAGGCGCGGCGGTCGACATCTCATTGAGCGTCGCCGCGAAATCCGCATCGTTCGCGCAGGCCGCGAGGCGCTGCGATGCCGCCGGGCGATCCGCGACAGTGAGGCGACCTGCCAGGCAGAGCGAGTCCAGAGCCATCCCAATCCGCTCCGTGCGGATCGAGGCCAGCAGCGCGTCGTTTTCGGCGGCGGCCTTCTTGGCGGCGTCGGATTCTTCCTCCTCCTTTTTGCCTTCGCCTTCGCCGTCCGCCTTTTCCCTGCCCGCCTTTTCATCGTCGGCATCAGCTTCGGCATCGTCATCTTCCTGCGCGTCATCATCCGCCTCGGCGGCGGCCGCGTCGAGCAGGCGCTTCACCTCGGCGAGGAGATCCCCCTCCGAGGTCGTGTCATCTTTACCGAGCATCTCGGCGAGTTCTTTTTTCATATCGTCGTCAGGGTTGGATTCGTCGTCCTCGCCCGCCGCTTCATTGGCGAGCGCCGGGACCGGGATATTGGGATTGTTCGTCAGGCCCACCGAGATCAGCTTCATCGGGCGCAAGACCCGCGACCGGCCCGCGCCGACCTCGTCCGCCTCCCAGTAGGGCGAGTAAAAAGCGAAGTGCCCATCGCGCACCAGTCGGTCGCCCTCGCTGGTCCACTTGATAGAGAGGCGCATCCCGTCGTTCTCGGCCGCGACCGCGGTCACCCAGCCGTAGGCCCGCTTGTCCGGGAACTCCGCGCCTCGCCCTGGCACGTCCGGATGTCCTATATAGATAGGCGCGCGCCGCGCGATGCCGTCGCGCACCACACGCCGGATCTGCGAGAAGATCCCGCGCAAATCCTCGCCCATCCGCTCCGCCGCCTCGCGGTCGAATCGCTGCATTCCCTCGCGGTGAGCGAAATCGCCGTAGGGGACGAACATCGAGCCGTCCTGCATCAGCTCGAAGCTGGGGCCGACAGAGTTTTCAAGATTGATGGTTTCGGGGTTCATGAGTTAATTTGTCCTGCCGCCATCGGCGACATTTCGGCATCCTTGATATTTCGCTCCAGAATCGCGCCTGAGCGCTCGGCATCATTTTCCGCCCTCATGGGGCGGCGAGGCCCTGGTCGTCGATTTGCACGCAAATGCAACGTGCTCCCGGGGCGATCTGTCGCCTCGCTCCATCCCCGGAGCGTCGCCGCCGCCGAAAATCGCTCGAAAGCCGCCTCGACCTCCGGCGCGGCCGTCACCAGCTCCGGCAATCGCCCATGGAGAGACCGCAGCCCCTCCATCAGATCACCATCGCCCGTCAACACCTCCCGAATCGCGATGTAGAGACGAGTCCGCTCCCGCTCCGAGATCACCGACCGCAACACCTCGCCCAGCGTGCCGAGCGTCTCATCGTCATCTTCGGCCTCGCCGCCGCTCGCATCATTCTCCGCATCGGTCGCGCTCGTCGCTCCCTCGGCGATCACGCGGCCGTAGCGTTCCGCTAGCGCCTCGGGATCTTGCTGCACCCCGAGCCGGTCCAGCGCCTCGTCCACCGCGATCTCCGCCTTCGTGTCCGAGTCGCTCGGCACTTGGATCTCTACGTAAGCCAGCGGGTCCGTCCCGAACAGATGCCGTATCACCGGCCGCGCCAGATAATGTTGCAGCGCCTCGCTGACCATCTGGCAATCGTCCTCCAGCAGCAGATCGCTCTCATCCGCCTGGAGCGATGCGCCCGCCCCGTCCCTCGACGACATCGTCCCCAGGTCCGCGCCGCGACACAGCATCGAGAGTGTCCGCGACATGCGGTCGACCATCGGCTCGTAGGGCGCATTGGGGTTCTTGCCCGTCTCGATCAGATTGATTTTCGTTCCCGTCCGCGAGAGAGCAGCCCACTCCGCCGCGAAGGCCGCGACCATTTCCTCCGCCTTGCCCCATTCCTCCGATCCCGGATCGGCGTCCGTCTCCCCATGGATGCCCGGCTGGCCGAACCGGCCCGAGTAGCTGATCCAGTCGCTCAGCGACATCGACTTGAACAGGCAACACATCAGGGCGGCCTTCATCAGCCGCCGCCGCTTCGTCGCGATCATCCAGCCGCCCTCGTCGAGATCCGCGCCCCGCGTCGTCATGTCAGGCCCGGTGTAGCGGAGTCGCCCTGACAACTGCTCGAAAAAGTAAAGCGGCACGCTCCGCAGCTCCGCCGCGACGTCCATGCGGCCCGGCGTCCAGATGATCTCATGCGCCGATTTCCCGACAAAGACCGCGTCCATCGCCTGCTCGATCAGCAGCCGCATCCCCCCTCGCTGATCCATATCCAGCGCATCCGTCGCCGTGATGCCACGGTCAAAAAAATCTTTCAACGCCTCCTGGTGCCGCGCCGCCGCCGGGGAATCATCCACCGGCAACACCGTCCAGGGCAACCGCGCCACCGATCCGCAGCGCTTCGGGATCGCGCCCGCCAGCACCTCGTCGCGCTCCGCCCGGTTCTCCCACATCAGCGCGCCGCGCCGCAGCCACCCCTGATCCCATTCGTCGAAGGCGCGGGCCAGCGTCTCCGGCGTCATGTTCGCCCAGGGATTGTAGCGCTGGCGCTGCCAACGCTCCGACGCCCCGTCAGTGATCGAGGGACGGCGTCTCATACGATGGCCCTCCTTCCGGTGCGGTTCGGGGCGAAACTACGGCTGCGCATCAGCTTCTGCGCCCGCTCCGTCAGCGATGACCAGGCGAAAGGCCCGCCGCCTGTGCCCGCCGCCCGCAAAGCCAATGCCAGCGCCGTGCATCGGTCGCTGTGGCCCTCTTTCGTCCGGCGGGAATGATAGGAATACTCGCCTCCACTCGTGACCTGCTGCATCTCGTGGAGATCCTCGCGGATCTCGCGGCTGATCGGGATCAAGATCTCCCGCCGCTCGAACGCCTGACGCAGCCGGGGAAAAATCGAGCGCTTGAAGCCCGCCGTGAAAGTGCAGAGATCGACCTTTCCGAACTGATGCGCCTCAGGCTTGTATTGACCGTGCTCCTTCGCGATGTAGTCGCCGAGACCGAGCCCGGGGCCGGTGTAGTCGAACGATGTCCTCGTCGCGTCTTTAATAATAGGCGACAAGATCGCCTGCTGATCCGGGCTCGACACCCCGCGCAACACCCGCACCTCCCGCGTGATCAACAGCCCCCCGACCCGTTGCAGCGTCCAGATCACCGTCGGATCATTCTGCCGCCCGAAGTCCACGCCGACATAGCGCGGGCCGCCGCCGATGGCATCCGCGATGCTCCACGCCTCCGACGCGTCGATGGATTCGCAGGTCGCGATCAGCTCATAGGGCAACAATACGCTCGACCCGTCGAGGAACTGACACTCGAACTCCTGCGCCCAGCCGTCCGGATCGTCGAACGCTTCGCGGAGCTGCTCGATGTCGACAGGCAGCCCCATCAACACCGCTTGATAGATCGTCAACGTGTGGCGGCTCCAGCGCATCTTCTCCGTGTCCACCTTGCTCATGATGCCGTCCATCGCGCCGCCCTTTCCGTTCGGCGTCGTGACCACGCGCGCCTTCTTCTCGCCGCCGCGCAGAGGGTTGGTGATCGACGGCAGGATCGCCCGCCAGGTTTCTTTCGGTTGCTCGAAAAAGTCGAACTCCGTCAGGCCCACGTTCGTGCTGCGACCCCGCACCGTGCTCGGCTTGCCCGGCACCGCCCGCATCCGCGACCCGTTCGACAGGCGGATCTCCGCCGAGGTCAGCAGCGTCTCGCCCCCGAGGCCCTCGCGTTGCTCTGAGTAGTCCTCCACGACCAGCGCGAAACCCTCCGCCCAGCGCTTGCCCTGCTCCAGCGAATCCAGCGCTTGCCGCTCCGAGGGCGCGGCGATCATCCACTCCGTCGACGGGTTCGCAAAACAATCCTCCGCCGCCTCGCCTTCCAACGTGAAATCTTTCCCCGTCTGCCGGGATTGCAGCTGCGCTTTGAAGCGGGACCGGTCGTGGACGATGTGGAATTGATACTCCAGATAGAGACTGCGCGGGTCCGTCTCGGGGTATGGATTCACCCAGCCGCTGCGGTGTTTCTCCGGGTCTGCCGCCGCCGCCCGCTGATCCTCGATTGACATCGACCAGACCGGATTCGACGACGCCGCCTTACGCGCGTGGCCCACCCGTTCCCGCAGATCCTCAATCGCCTCGCGGCTCTGTTTCGTCGATCTCATCACATGCCGAAAATCGCCCGCATCCGCGCCGCCTTGTCCTCTTCGCTCAGCTGCGATTCCATCACGTCCTTCACCTGGTCCGCCTGCCGCGCCTTCTCCTCCAGCAACGACACCTTGCGCTCGTCCAGACTCTGCTTCTGACCTTGTAGGATCAACTTGCCAAGCTTGACCAGCGCGGACGGGTCCGGGTCCGGCGATGTCAACAACTCGAACGCCTGCTGTGACAGCAGATCCCAGGTCGCACTCTCCACCTGCTCGCGGTCCAGCAGGTTGGCCAGCTCCTTCGCCGCGCGCGACGAACGCCGCATCCGCTCTCCCAGCCACGACGAGCGAAAGCGCCGCCAGAACGCCGAGAGCGCGGCAGGCGAAGTCTCGACGCCGAAAGCCTCCTTGATCATCTCCGCCGCCGCCGACTGGGTGCCGCCCGCGAGCCAGCCCATCACCCGATAGACCGCCTCCATCGCCTCCGCCGCCGCCTCCCCGTCCGTCAGCCCGTTCGCGCAGGCCTCCGCCTCCGCCGCCGCGTAGATCCGCGCCTCCAGCGAATCGGATCGCCATTTCCGGGAATCTTGGTTGGTCAGCCACATTCAAAGGATTGGTCAGGGTTTAGGGGGAAAGAGAGAAGGTCAGAGGTTCGCCTCCGCCAGCCGGGCCTTGCCCGCGTCGGTGATCCGCCAGCGCGAGCCGCCCGGCACATCCGAGTTCGCCACCCCGGTGATCTCGCGGGCCGATTCCAGCGATCGGATCGCCGCGTCGATGTCGCCCAGCGTGGTGCGGGGCGAGAGCAGAGTTGCCTCCGCCGAGAGCGTCGCCTTCGGCAGCATCAGCCCGTCGGCATTGCGCAGGACTGTCAGGATGGTGAGTTGCAGATTCATCATTTCAAAAACCGCTCCATGATCAGGCGTTGATTCTTCGCCAGCTCGTCGATCTGTCCCCGGATCGCCCCGACCCCCTCCGCGACCAGGTTCATCCGATTGTGCAGGGCAACGACTTGCGCCTCCCTTGTCGCCTCCCGCGACATCGCCGCCGCCTTCACCTCGTCGAGCTCCGCCTCGATCCGCGCCGACATCGCCTCCAGCTCCGCCCGCGTCGCCAGGTCAGGCACCTTCTGCGTCCGCAGCGGATTCGGGGCGACCACGACCTCCGCCGCCGCCTTCTTTTTGTGGTGGCCGAAGATTGCCAGCGCCATCAGATAGATCGCAGCCAGCAACGCGACCGCCCCGAGGAACTGGAGCAAGAAGGCCCCATCCATTTGGGGCAAGCGAGCCTGGGCAATGAGGATCTGAATCATGGCAGGTTGCGGCGAAGTTCAAAAACGAGAAAGAGGACCACCCCGAAGGCGATCACACAGACGATGGGTTCGATGAGAGGGTGAGCGGTCATGCGGGAACGATGTTTTTCGGAAATCCATTTTTGCTGTAGTAACTCCCGCTCGAAACGCGCGGGACCGCCGCTTGGACATGCATCCAGTCCAGCCCCCAAGCCCGGCCACCCGAGAGGAACCCCCAACGCTCCATCACGTTGATGGCCGCGTCCGAGAACGTCGTCTTGGTGGACTTGTAGGGGTTTTCGTCGGGATTGATGTCCACCGCGATCCCCCAGGCGTGCGTCGAGAGCGAGCCCCCGCTCGTCTTGCGCCGGTAGTTGTGACAGCCGCCGTAAACGTGCCAGCCTTGTCGGCGGAACTCCTCCCGACCCAGCCGCACATAGATCTCCGCCAGCGCCGCCGTCAGTCGACCGATCAGCAGCTTGTGGCAACGATGATCCAGCCGCCCGTCGC
>CAYLJC010000004.1:0-23832 GCA_964383345.1 uncultured Akkermansia sp.
AGCAGGCCGGCGAGGGTCTCGGGGGTGAGGGTCAGACCGGTGGTGGCGCCCGAGAGCAAATCCGAGGCGAGATCGTCCTTTTTTCCCTGCATCCGCTGGATGCGTTCCTCGACGGTGTTCCGGCAGATCAGTTTGTGAACAAAGACCGGTTTGTCCTGCCCGATGCGGTAGGCGCGGTCGGTCGCCTGGTTCTCCGCCGCGGGATTCCACCACGGGTCGTAGTGGATCACGGTGTCGGCACCTGTCAGGGTCAGTCCGGTGCCGCCGGCTTTGAGCGAGATCAGGAACACCTCCCCTTCCCCGCCCTGGAAACGCTCGACGAGAGTTTGCCGATCTTTGGTTTCCCCGGTCAGTTTCAAAAAAGGCACCTCCTTCCCCACGAGATGCGCCTCGATGAGTTCGAGCATGGAGGTGAATTGGGAAAAAAGCAGGACGCGGTGCCCCTCTTCCCGGAAGATTTCGAGCAGATCGACGAGGTAATCGAACTTCGCCGAGTCCGTCGCGCCACCGCGCTCTTTCAACAAGCGCGGATGACAGCAGATCTGCCGCAGTTTCAGCAAGGCGTCGAGAAAAACGATCCGCGCCTCCTCCCCACGGATCGCGAGGGCCCGGCGGACTTGCTTGTCCATCGTCGAACGGACCGTCTCGTAGAGATCTTTCTGCGCCTCGTTCATTTCGATCTCGTGGAGGATTTCGGTCTTGGGCGGCAATTCCTTGGCGACGTCGTGTTTGGTCCGCCGGAGGATGAGTGGCCCGACCCGTCGGGCGAGGGCGGCGCGTTTGCCCTCGTTGCCGTTCTTTTCGATGGGCGTTTGGTAGGCGGACCGGAAGCCGTCGAGGGTTCCGAGCAGTCCCGGCATCAGAAAATGCATCAGGCTCCAGAGCTCTCCGAGGTGATTTTCCACCGGCGTCCCCGAGAGGCAGAGACGATGTCGCGCGCGCAGAGCCGAGGCCGCGCCGGTCACCTGAGCCCCGGGGTTCTTGATGTGCTGCGCCTCGTCGAGGGCGAGGAGGTGGAACTCGTGCTCGCGGAGCCGGTCGAGGTCGCGGTGCAGCAGCGCGTAGGAGGTCAGCACGAGATCGGACCCGGGGATTTTGCGGAACTGTCGTTTGCGATCCGCTCCCTGGAGGACGAGCACTTTCAGATCAGGGGCGAACCTGGCGGCCTCGCGTTGCCAGTTCATGACCACGCTGGTCGGTGCGACCACGAGGGAAGGCAAACCGCCGCCGCGGCCTGATTCGATCTCGGCGAGGAGATGTGTCAGGGTCTGGAGGGTTTTTCCCAGCCCCATGTCATCCGCGAGGATACCGTTGAGCCCGTGCCTGACGAGAAACTGCATCCAGTAAAATCCATCGAGCTGATACTCGCGCAGCACGGCGCGGAGTCCGCAAGGCACCGGGACCCGCTCGATCCGCTCGAAGTCCCGCAGGCGAGGGCCGAGGGCCGCGATTTCTCCCGGCACCCCGACGGCGAGGGCTTCCTCGGCGAGCTCGCCCGCGAGGAGGGCGGCGTCGAGTTTTCCCAATTTCACGGGGCCGTTCCCGAACTTGAATTCAAGCAGCTCCCCGAGCGTCGTGAGGATGCGCCGGAACCGCCCCACCGGCAGGGCCAGCCCGCGCCCGTCCGGGAGGAAGATCAGGAACTCCTGCCCCGACGGCAGGCCTTCGGTCACTTCGAGGAAGCGATTTTTCACCAGCGCGGCGAGGATGGGTTGGAGTTCGAAAACCTCACCCTCGATCTCGAATCCGGCGGAGAGATGGAACCAGCCTTTGCCCTCTTCCACGATCTCCGCCCGCCAGGTGTCGGTGCGAAAAACGAGCGGTTTGTAGCCGACATCGGCGGCGAACCGCACTTCCCAGCCGCGGCGTTCCAGCGCGGGAACGCCCTCGTGGCGAAAACGCTGCCAGTAAAACTCGGGGTGCGGCCACTTCTTGGCGTCGGGCGCCCAGAGCGTGCCTTCGCCATCCGGCCGGTCGAGTTTGCGGAGGGACTGTGGGGGCTCTTCCGCTCCGGGCTGCAAGTCGAGCGCGTAGAGGATCTGGAGCGCGGCGTTCTCGGCGGGACGCGAACGAACGATCTTTTTGCCCTCGGGAAAAACGAGAGGCGGGAGCTGACCTCCCGGAGAGAGTGGCGTCCGTCGGCCCTCGTAGACCGCGAGGGCCTCCGCGAACACCTCGGGCAGCCAGGCGGAGCGCTCTCCCTCCGGGCGATGCCGGATCCGCAGGAGAAAGGTCGGCTCGACGGCTTTCGCGGGTTTGTCAGGCGGCTCGGCGTCGGGGCGTTCTTCGAGATCCAAAACGCGGCCGCCGGTCATTTTTTCCGCCTGCGGAACCCCTCCGAAGGCCCGCTCGATGCGCTCTCCCCTGCCCTTCCCGAGGTAAAAAAGCAACGCGGCGCTGTGACCGCAATTGGTCCCGACATCGCATCCGCAGTCGCCCTCGAGGGTCAGCCCGTCCCCCTCGCGCCAGAGAGCCACCACGGGAGCGCGGGGACACCCGTCCTTCTCCGTGACGATGCCTTTGATCTCCACGTCGCCGGACTCCAGCAAGGTCGCCGTGACCGAAGCCACCTGGCGCGACGCGACAAAACGTTTTCCCGCCACCAGGGCGATCCCGTCGAAACGGTCCTGCCAGAGGTCCGAGCCGATAAAGTCCGCCGCATCACTGCTCTCCAAGGGATTCATTCCCCCCGACAGTGGCGGAAGGAACGCCGTTTGCAAAGCGCCTTTCCCGGAATCGGGATCGCCGCAGGGCGATTTGCAAATTTCCCCACGAGGTTTGCAATATCGACCTCTCCGGACCCGACGGCGCAAGGTCTCCGGTAGCCCCTCGATCCGCTTGTTCTCGGCGGTCGTCGTCGCCCTTTCCTGCGGGAAAGGCGATCCCGACCCCTGGCTTGAAAATTGCGAATGGTTTCTGGCAAACCCATGGAATCGAAAAAAACGGGCGCGACCATTCGGGCCGACGGAGGAGTCACCTTCGGAGTCTGGGCTCCCCATGCCACGGCGGTGTCCGTCGTGGGAGACTTCAACGACTGGGACAAATCCGCTCATCCCCTGCAACGGGAGGGAGATCTCTGGATCGGCGACGTCGCCGAAGCCGCCGCCGGATCGGAGTACAAATTCTTCCTGCGGACGGCCGAGGGCGAACTGGAAAAAAACGACCCCGTGGCGTTCGAGATGACCCATTCCGGCGGCAACAGCATCGTGGTGGACCACTCCGCATTCGACTGGGGCGACGACAGCTCCTTCAGCGCCCCTCCTTGGAACGAACTGGTCATTTATGAAATGCATCTCGGCACCTACTCCCGCGGCGAAGACAAAGAGAGTCCCGGGACCTTCGCCGACTTCACGGCACGTGCCGACCATCTCGTCTCCCTCGGCATCAACGCCATCGAACTGATGCCGATAGGCGAGTTCGCGGGCGAGATCTCATGGGGCTACAACCCATCCGCCCCGTATTCCGTGGAATCGGATTACGGCGGCGTCGAGGGATGTAAAAACTTCGTCAAGACCTGCCACGAAAAAGGAATCGCGGTCATACTCGACGTGGTCTACAACCACTTCGGCCCGAGCGACCTCGATCTCTGGCAGTTCGACGGCTGGCGGGAAAATGACAAAGGCGGCATCTACTTTTACAACGATTGGCGGTCCTCCACCCCGTGGGGGGACTCCCGGCCCGACTATGGGCGCGCCGAGGTCCGCGCATACATCCGCGACAACGCCCTCATGTGGCTCGACGAGTACCACGTCGACGGCTTGAGGATAGACATGTCCTTTTATATTCGTGCCGTCGACGAGGGCACCGACATCCCCGAAGGGTGGAGCCTCATCCAATGGATCAACGACGACATCCGGCAGAAACACCCCGGGGCGATCGTCATCGCCGAAGACCTCCACAGCAACGAATGGCTCACCAAATCCACCGGCGAAGGCGGAGCCGGATTCGGCAGCCAATGGGACGAGCAGTTCATCCACCCCGTGCGGGATCTCCTGACCGTGCAGGACGACGAAGAGCGCTCCCTCGACGTCCTCATCCACGCGATGACATTCCGCTACAACGGCGACGCCTTCCAGCGGGTCGTCTACACGGAATCCCACGACGAAACCGCCAACGGAAAATCACGGGTGCCGACCGAGGTGGACCAATACGACCAGCAGAGCTACTGGGCCCGAAAACGATCCGCCCTGGGCGCCTGTCTCGTGATGACCGCGCCGGGCATCCCGATGATCTTCCAAGGGCAGGAAATGCTCATGACAGGGCACTTCCGTGACGACGCGGAACTCCGCTGGGAGAACGCCACCGAACACGCCGCCGTGGTGCGGCTCTATCGGGATCTCATCGCGCTCCGGACCAACCGGGAGGGAAAAGGACGCGCCCTCACGAGCCACGATATCGAGATCCTCCACGCCAACCACCTCGAAAAAATCCTCGTGTTCCGTCGCGGGAACGCCGAGCTGGGATCCTTCCTTGTCGTCGTCAACCTCAGCAACCGATCGTGGGACGACTACCGCATCCCCCTTCCCGGCGGCGGCCTCTGGCGATGTCTCTTCAAGGCCGCCGCCCCGGTCTATGATCCCGACAAACAAGCGGACGCCGTGGAAGACCCCGACCCGTTCGAAGCCGAAGCCTGTCCTTGGGACGGACGGGACTTTTCCACCGCCCTCGTGGTGGGCGGCTACGACTGCCTCATTCTCGCTCCTGACGATGGAGCTGTTTAGCAGCCTGTCCCTCCGTTCCTCATTTTGCGGGAGATTTCCTTGAAGCGGGAGGAAAGCGTTGTAGTTTCCGCTCACCGGCATCCCTTGCGCGAATAGCTCAGCGGTAGAGCATCTCGTTTACACCGAGGCGGTCGGGGGTTCAAATCCCTCTTCGCGCACCAAATTGGAATCCCAACGTCCCGGAAAAGCGATGTCGTGAATCAGCCGCTCCCCCCTGAACCCCAATAGAGATCCCCGCCCCGGCGGCGTACGTTCGTGAGAGCTTCTCCCCTCTCGCACGAGTGGCTCGCGGGACCCTTCTTTGCGGATGCCGACCCGTTTCGTTCGCGCCTCATCGCGCCTCATCGGGGGCGATGGCTTCGCGGAGCGGCGCGGGAAGCCGATTGGTCTCCTCGATGAGCCGGGTCGCTGTCGCGATGCGCGTCCCGTAGATCGGATGGGTGAGCAGGTCATGGAGCGGACATTCGAGTCGGTCGCTCCAGGTGCCACGCCCGTAACTGCCGGGAAGGTTGAAGCGCAGCGGAATCCCGAGAAGGTCGCTGCACATCAGCACGGCGAGTTTTCCCGAGGTCCGGAAAAGGGCGGATTGGAAGCGGGCGAGTGTCTCGTCATCCATCTCGGGAACGGGTTCCCCGAGCCCCGCGAATTCGGCGAGGGCGGCGAGGGTGCGCTGGTCCTTGCCGTCCGGCCGGGCGGCCGCCTCCTGCACGAGGTGGTGGTAGAGGGAAACGAGCGGCGCGTTGTCGTGGTTGGCGTAGGTGACGAGACTGTGTTCCCGAAAATCGTCAGGTGGGGGGATGTCCCCCTCGGGAGTGATCTCCAGTTGGGGAAAAACCAGATTGGCCAGTTGCAGGTCTTCGAGGGTGCGCCACATGTAGTCGGGCATCTCACCCATGATCTCGGCGACGAGATCCATCTCGCCCGCCGCGTCCTGGATCTCGCCGATGATCTCCCGCCCGTGCAGCTCGTTCATTTTTGCGGATGTCTCCTCGTCGTCGGGCCCGGGAATGAAACGAGGGAGGAGACCTCCGGTGATGAGGGCGGCCTCCTCGTCGGTGTAGTTCGAGAACTCGACATGCCGCACTCCGCCGGGCCAGGGGAACATGTAGGCGCGGAAATAGCCGCGCAGGTGATCAATCCGGCAGGCGTGGAAAAATTCTTTTTCCCAGCCGACACGGCCGCGCAGCCAGGCGAAGCCGGTGGCCCGGTGGTTCTCCCAGCGATAGGGTGGAAACCCCCAGTTCTGGCCCCAGCGTTCCGCGTCCTTGCTCGCGTCGAAATGAGCGAGCGGGCGCGTTCCCATGCTCCACTGGAGGTCGAAGAGAGAGGGATTGGCCCAGACATCGGCACTGTTGAGTCCGACTCCGAACGACATCTCGCCCATCAGGCGGATGTGCTTGCGGTCGGCGTGCTTGCGGACGGCCCGCCACTGCCGCCACGAAATCCACTGGATGAAGGCGAAACTGCGCCGCTGACGTTCGAGGTCGTCACTGTGCGGATGCCGCAGGATCCAGGCGCGGGCACTCTCGTAAAGCTGGTGCTCGGGTCTCCAGTCGAACCACTGGCCGGCCCCTTCGTACTCGCTCATGAGAAAGCGAAAGAGCGTGTAGGGTTCGAGCCAGGCGGCGTTTTCCGCCTGGAACCGGGAGAATGCCTCGTGATCGGGACCCGGGGGGAGTTGGAAAAAGTGGTAGGCGGCGGTGCGGAGAATTTGTGTCTTGAGAGGGAGGACCACTTCGTAGCGGACATTCCCGCGTCGCAGTTGTCCCAACCACGATTCGGGCGCGGCCTGTTCGAGCATCTCCGTGGTGAGGCCCGGCACCTCCTCCGGCGTCAGCGAGAGCAAGGCGGGAGAGTGGGCTCGCGAGCTGATCGGATTGTAGGGGCTGTGGTCGCCCAGGGTCTCGTGAATGGGGAGGATCTGGAGCACGCTGAAACCGGTCGCCGCCGCGAAATCGATCGCCTCTTTCACCGCCCGGGTGTCGCCGATGCCAAAGTCCTTTCCGTGACGCAGGGCGTAGACGGGAACAAGCAGACCGGCGCGGCGTTGGTCGAGCATGGAACGGTTCATGGGAAAGGAGGGCTTCAGAGGAGGGATTGGGCACCTTCGATGTAGACCTCCGTTCCCGTGATGAGGGCGGCGGCGTCGGAGGAGAGAAAGGTGATGAGTTGGGCGACCTGATCCGCGTCCCCGGGACCACCTCCGGTGAGGGGCACGTCTCCTTCGGGGAAATCGACCGGAAGATGCAGGTCGTCCAGATCGCGCCGCACGGTGGAATCATCGATCTGAATGGTGATCGCGCCCGGGCAGACCACGTTCACACGGATGCGATCCTTGGCGAGTTCGAGGGCGACCATCTTGGCAAAGGCGACCTGGGCCGCCTTGGAGCAGGCGTAGGCGGTCGCGCCGGAATTGCTGAAGGTGCGGGTGCCGTTGATCGACGAGACGATGGTGACTGCACCGCCGCGCGGTCTCAGGAGCGGCAGCGCCATTTTCACCGTGAGAAAAGTGCCCCGCAGATTGATCTTCAGGGTGGTGTCCCATTCGCTGACGTCGAGTTGATCGAGTGGCGCCCAGACACCGTTGATCCCCGCGTTGGCGACGACGATGTCGAGGTGATCCCACGCCTTGGCGAGGGTCGCGCAGGCGGCGGCCATTTGGGACGTCTCACTGATGTCGGCCACCAGAGTGAGGTGACCGGCCGCCGCGCCACCGAGCTCCGCGAGGGTGTCTTCCAGACTTTCCCGGGTGCGTCCGAGCGCGGCGACGCGCGCCCCGCAGCGGGCCATCCGCATCGCGGTGGCGCGTCCGATGCCGGAGCCCGCACCGGTGACCAGAGCGGTGCGCCCGGCGAGTGTTTGGGGTTCGTTTTTCATGGGCGTGACAAGAGATTCGCCGACTGCATCGCTTCGAGGTTGTGCCGCGCCGGTCCCGCGATCACTTCGCCGGTGGCGCGGAAACGGGAGCCATGGCAGGGACAGTCCCAGGTTTTCTCCGCCTCGTTCCACATTTGTTGTCGCATCTTTCATTCCGTGGACCGGCTTCCCCCTTGCCGACAGGGAATGAAGGAAAAACACCGGGGCCGGAGGACGAAAGCGTCATGCATTCCGCAAACACGTCAGGGCCTCCCGAGGCGTTCTGCACGGATTTCTGAAAGTGCCACACCACAGTTCCAAACTGTCGAACATGGCCGCATAATTACGGATCCCGTCGAGCCCAAACCTCGGCGAAGCCCGTCCGGAGCCGAGACGCAAAACCGCTCTGCGAAGCGCCATATTGACACGGAGGCAGACGGTGGATAGCGTGGACTCATGATCGAAAAGGAGATTCCTGGCAAATGCCCGATGCAGTCGTTTCCGTTATTCCTGATGGGGCCTCTGCTTTTTTTCGTTTCCGATGCGGCGACAACCGTATCTCTGGCGGAATCGCCAGGCCTGCAAATTGTCGGAGATACAATTCTTGAGCCAGCGCTTTCCGGTGCGGTCTCTGTCCAACTCCCGAATCCTATCGGCGATTCCGATTTCACGATCCACCTGTCGATCGAGGCCGATGATACCGATAAGCAAGCTCTTGGCGATCTTGTTAGTTTGTGGAATGCAAAAACACGACACGGCCTCATCCTCGGTCTGCGCAACAACACCGGCAACAGCACCAGTCAGGCCAACTGGCGACAGCTGCAGTTCGGAGTGGATGCCGGGACAGAACCGGTTTGGAGCGATGAGGGACGACCCGGCTCGGCGATTCTGGGGTTTTCCCTCACGGTTCATGACGGCCATCTCTATGTCGGCACCTGCGAAGCCGGAGAAAATTCCGTCGGTCGGGTGTATCGCTACCAAGGACCCGGACAATGGGAGCCAACGGGCAGGCTGGACGGGTCAAACTCCGTCACGGCTCTCGCCGCGTACCAGGGCCAACTGTATGCGGGGACCGGCAAATACCGAACGGCCGGGTCGTCTCTCGAAGAATCAACCAATACGACAACCGGAGGGCGGATCTTCCGCTTTGTCCGACAGGGAGAATGGGAACTGGTCGGCGAACTCCCCGAAACGGAGTCCATCGCCAGCCTCGTCACCTACGGCGGAAAGTTGTATGCCTCCTCGATGTATCATCCGGCCGGTTTTTTCCGCTACGACGGCGACAAAAACTGGACTTCGATTCCGACACCCGATAACAAACGTGTCAACGCGCTGGGTGTCCACGGAGGGTTTCTCTACGCCACCAGTTACGACAGCGGAGCCGTATACCGTTTCGACGGAGACACCTGGAAAAATCTGGGGCTCGTCGATGAAAACATCACCCAGACCTATTCCTTCACCACATTCGAGGATTCTCTGCATGTGAGTACATGGCCTCTCGCCAAAGTGTATCGTCTCGAAGCTGACGGACGCTGGACGGATCGAGGTCAAATGGGAGACGAGAAAGAAGTGATGGCGATGCTGGTCCACAACGGAAGTTTCTACGGCGGGACGCTTCCGCTCGGAGAAGTCTATCGTTACGAAGGGGAGACCAATTGGAAACTGTTGCAGCGGATTGAGCTGACTCCGGATGTCCGCTATCGCCGTGTCTGGACGATGTCCACGTACCAGGGAAAGCTTTTTGCGACGACTCTTCCTTCCGGGAAAATCTGGTCCATGTCCGCCGGGGCTCTCGTGACCCACGATCATGAACTGGGTGCGGGATGGCACGATATCGTCGCGGAACGAAAAGCCGGAAAACTGCGTTTGCTGGTGGATGGGACACAGGTCGCGGAAACAGACGCAAAAACATGGAACCTCGATCCCGCGGGACTGGAACTCAAAATTGGTTCAGGACCATCCGGGGTGTTCCCAGGACGCCTGAAAAATGTCCGGTTCGAACGACACTAGCAGACTCCTGAAAACCTCAAACGCGAACAGCTACTCAGCACTCCATTCGGTGAGAACCTGGCGTTTCGTGACCGGCCACCATTGCTGAAGTCGCGCGGCGAGGCGGGCGATGAGTTCGGGATGGTCCGAGGCGAGGTTTTGATTTTCGTGGGGATCGGCGAGCAGGTCATAGAGCTGGGGCCGCAACTCCTCGCGGGGATGGAAGCGGGCGTGACGGCCCCGCTCGCCATCGTAGGTGAGGAGCAATTTCCACGGACCTTCGATGACCCAACGATAGAGCAGACTCGCCTCGGGATCGTCGAGGTCGGCGACATCGTGAGCGAAGGTTTCCCCGAAAACCATTTTGCGGGGGGTGGGTTCGCCGGACTTCAACACGGGCAGAAGATTCAGACCGGGGACATCTTCGGGAACGGCGGCACCGGCCGCGGCCAGAACGGTGGGAAAAATGTCGATGCTGGAACAGAGCTGCTCCCCGCGATCTCCCGGTCGGATCACCCCCGGCCACGAGAAGAGGATCGGCTGGCGGGTCCCTCCCTCGTTGGCGGATTGTTTGGAACGGGGCGCGAACCCCTTCGCGTCGGGATTCTGGATCCAGCCGTTGTCGGCGAGATAAACCACGAGGGTGTTTTCGGTGAGTCCTTTCTCGTCGAGCTTGCCGAGAAGCTGGCCGCAGGTCTCGTCGAACCACTCGACCATCGCATAGTAGCGGGCGACATGATCGGAGGTGACGCCCTTGGCCTTGTACTTTTCAAACAGTCTCTCCGGCGGAGTGTGGGGGGTGTGGGGCAGGAAAGGCGCGTACCAGAGGAAAAAGGGTTTCTCCGCCGCGACGGCTTTGTCGATGAAGTCGAAAACGGGCTCCATGCCCTCGCGTCCGATCTTGAGACCGTCATCACCGTGGCGTCCTCCGGGTTGAGGGAATCCGCGGGTCATGCCCTCGGTGAAACCGCTCCGGGCGGGGTTGCCCTCCCACCATTTGCCGGACTGGTGGCTGAGGTATCCTTTCTCCCCGAGCCGTTCCATGATCGTGGGAGGACCGTCCATCTTGGCGATGAGGGTTTCGCGGAGGACGGCATACGTCGGATCCCCGTTTCTCCCCCCGCCCTTGCCTTTCCCGGCGGCACCCGGCAAGGGGGCGGGATCATTGCCGGTAACCCCGTGCTGATGGGCGTAAAGTCCGTTGGTGAGGGTCGCCAGGGCCGGACGGCACAGCGCGGTGGGCACGTACCCCCGGGAAAAAAGAGCGCTGCGCGCCGCCAGTGCGTCGAGATGCGGCGTCTCGATCTGCGGATGTCCCATGAAGCCGTAGTCGGTCCAGGCCTGGTCGTCGGAAATGAGGTAGACGATGTTCGGTCCGGGCTCTGCGGCCTCTATCGGAAACAGAAACGAGGCGAGTCCTAACGCGAGGACAAGCGGGGAAAGCACCGGAAGGAAGTTGTTTTTCATGAGAAGGATCCAGAAAGAATAAGCGGGAACGGCCCCGCTCCTGTCGAGTTTTTTCGCGCCGCAATCGCGCGGGGGGACGAGGGGTGCCTCTATTCGCGTCCCGCGCCGCCCGCCGCCGTCCACCTCGGGATGCCGCCCGCGGCCTCCTGTTCGCGATACCATTCGTGGTAGGGACGCGTCGGGGACATGGGGGCCGCTTCGTTGACCATGAGAGGGCGGGCCTCCTTCCAGTAGCGGTCGTAGGCGGCGAGCATTTTCGCGGCGACTTCGGGATGATCCGCCAGCACATTTTTTGTCTGCGCGGGATCAGCCTCCATGTCAAAGAGCGCCGGAGCGGCCTTGCTGCCTTTTCCTTTCCCCCTGCCCGCTCTCGCTCCGACGTAGCGCCAGCGCTGGCTGCGCACAGAAAAGTTCACCTCCTTGAAATCATCCGGGTTCGCTCCGGTGGGCCAGCGACACACGTGATTGAAGAGATAGCGGTCCGGCCATTCGACCTCCCCGGTCTTCGTCTTCTCCAACAGCGGCAAGAGATCGCGCCCTTCGACTTGTCCGGGTGGCAGGGTCGCTCCCGCCAGCGCCGCGAAGGTCGGGAGGATGTCGATGTGCGCGGCGATGCGGTCGATCCCGCGATCCGCTTCGATCCGGCCGGGCCAGCGGACGAAAAAGGGCACGCGCGCGCCGCCCTCGTCGGTGGACCCTTTCAGGCCTTTCATCCCGGCGTTGTAAAAAGGATACCCCTCCGCGAGATCCTCCCCCGCCTTGCCCGAACCTCCCCCGGTCATCCCGTTGTCGGACAGAAAAACGAGAAGGGTGTTTTCCGCGAGTTCCCACTCGTCGAGACGGGCGAGGAGTCGTCCGACATTCTCATCGATGTTCTCGATCATGCCGTAGAAACCGGCCTGGGCTTCACCGAATCCGAGATCGGTGAAACGCTTCGCGTTTTTCTCAGGAGCAATGAAGGGACCGTGCGGCGCGTTGGTGGCGATGTAGGCGAAGAACGGTTGGTTCGCATCGGCCTGTTCCTTGATCCAGCCCAGCGCGGCGGTGAAAAAGACATCGGTGCAAAAACCCTCTGTCCTGACAAAGCTGCCGTTGTGACGGATGACGGGATCGTGGTAGTGGTTGTCCGGCGCGTCCGCACACGAGCAGTCGTAGGATTGCCCTATGCCACCGCCTCCGTGGATGAAGGTCTCGTCGAATCCGCGCTGGTCGGGCTGGTAGTCGTGTTCATCGCCGAGATGCCATTTCCCGAAAATGCCCGAGGTGTAGCCCGCCGTTTTCAACACCTGCGGCAAAATCGTGGCCGCCAGTGTCATGCGCTCCCGTTCGAGGATCGTATGGGTGACTCCGTTTTTCTCCGGATGACGCCCCGTCATGATCGCGGAACGAGTCGGCGCGCAGGTCGGGGCGACGAGGAAACGCTCGAAACGGGTGCTCTGCCCGTGCAGCGCGTCGAGGTGCGGCGTCTCCAACCAGGGATGTCCGTGCGCACCGACCGTCGGGAAACCCTGGTCGTCGGTGATGATCAGGACGATATTGGGTTTGGAACCGGCCAGTTCGGCGTGAACCGCTTCGGGCCGGAACACGGGCGCGGCCAGGAGCAGAATGAGAAAGAAGGATTTCATGGCGCATCGGAAGTGTTGAGGAGGATGCCGGAAATATCCTCCCTGGAAAAGCGTATTTTTCCTCGATCCACCGCAATACCTTCGGATGGTTCCGTAAAATTTATAAAAAAGTGTCCTTGATCTTCACAGGACTTTCGCGCCAAGATCGGAGGGTGAAGGGAGGAGGCTGCGCTTCCTCCCTGGTATTTCTGTAATGGTGCGACTGTTTTCAAAAAATTCCGAGAGCCTCCGGAGTGCGTCCGGTGACCCCATCGAACGCAAATTGCTCACTTGCGGTCTGTTGAGGTTCCGCCGCATTTTCCTTTGGGCGGCCTTGCCGTTGGTGCTCGGCTTGGTCGGGATCGCCGGGATACTGTTGTCCTACTACCTCATGCTGCGACGCGGGACGACGCCCCCCACGTTTTTTCCAAAAATCGTCGATATTTTTTCACTCTACACCGGCACGCTGCTGCTCGCGGGCTTCGCCTGCCTCTGGCTCGTGAAACGTACCGATGGGAAATTGGCGCGTCTCCACGCGCTGCGGCCCGACGAGGACGAATGCGACGATCCCGTCGCCGCTTTCCCCGGCCCAGCACCCCGAAAAAAGGATTCCGGCAAGGCGGAAGGCAACTCGGACACGGCGGAACCGGAGCCCTCCCCCGCCGCGGAACTCCCTGCGGACACGGCAAAAGCGGAGACCGCGGCGGTCGCTACGTGAGTCCCCTTCCCCTGGCTGCCGCGCCGCGAACCGGAAGATCCGACAGGGTCTCGCATCGCGCCAGATTTTTTCCGCGACGAAAGCGCTCCCCCCTGCCATCGTCTCCCTCGTCTCCCTGCCACCGGACGAAACAGGTCCGCCCCATGAAACCCATCGTCCAGATTTCCCTCGACCTCACCGATATCGACGAGGCCCTCGAAACCGCCGCCCTCGCCAAGCGCGCCGGGGTCGACTGGCTCGAGGTCGGCACTCCACTGATTCTCGCCGAAGGTCTCCACGGCGTCCGGGCGCTCCGTTCCGCCTTTCCCGACACGCCCCTCGTCGCTGATCTCAAGACCATGGACGGCGGGTATCTCGAGGCCGAAATGATGGCCAAAGCCGGTGCCACCCATGTCGTGGTGATGGCCCGCGCCCACGCCGAGACGATCCGGTGCGTCGTCCAGGCCGGAGCGGACTTCGGCTGTGCCGTCATGGGCGACAATCTGGCCTCTCCCGACATGGTCGCGGGCGCGAGGGTTCTCGAGGACCTCGGCTGCGATTACGTGATCCATCACATCGGCTACGACGAACGTCGTGGTCTCGCCGCCGCCGGTCACCGTATGCCCAGCCCGCTCGACCAACTCCGCGAAGTGGTCCGCGCGGTGAGCGTTCCGGTGCAAGCCGTCGGTGGGCTCCGTCTCGAAGAGGCCATCCGGTGTCCGCAATACGGAGCGCCCCTCGTGGTTCTCGGCGCGCCCCTGATGATCGACGCCGATGCATTCCAAACCGCCGACGGCGATCTCGAAACATCCCTCCGACACATCTGCGAAGCCATTCACTCCCAAACCGTCGCCACCGTCGCGTGAAAAAAACCCATCCCGGGAAACCTGGCATCTTCCATCCTACGCGCCCTCAACCGCTACCAACTGAACAGTTTCCTCCCAACCGCTCCCCCATGAAAGCCGTCGTCCACTTCGCCCCGGAAAAACACTCCGTCGAAATCCGCGAGATCGAGGAACCGGTCATCGGGGACGAGGACGTCCTTCTCGAAGTCGCCAATGTCGGAGTCTGCGGGAGCGACCTGCACCAGTGGACCGCCGATCATTCCTGGCCGGTCCGTTATCCCGTCGTCCTCGGACATGAATTCGGCGGGACCATCCTCGAAGTGGGCAAGGCGGTCGAGCATTGGAAAAAGGGCGACCGCGTCGTCTCCGAAACCGCCGCCGTCATCTCGCACGACAATCCCATGACCCGGCGCGGTCTCTACCATCTCGACCCCACCCGCAAAGGTTTCGGCTACGGGGTCGACGGTGCCATGACCCGATACGTCCGCGTCCCCTCGCGCATCCTTCACCACGTCCCCGACGAACTTCCTTTCGAACAGGCCTGTCTCACCGAGCCCTGCTGCGTCGCCTACAACGCGGTGGTGAAAAACGCACGCATCGAACCCGGTGATCGCGTCATCGTGTTAGGACCGGGGACCATCGGTATTCTCTGTGCCGCGATGGCCCGGCTCTGCGGTGCCGAGGTCGCCATCGTCGGTCTGGAGCAGGACGCCCCCCGCCTCGACATCGCCCGCCGCTACGGATGCGAGGTTCTCATCGGCGACGCCAAACCCTGGGCGCTGCAGCGCGACGGACTCGGCTGCGACGGAGTCATCGACGCCGCCGGCGCCAGCATCACCCTGCAGATCGCCCTCGACCTCGTGAGACCGGCGGGCTGGATCAGCAAGGTCGGCTGGGGGCCGCAACCACTCGGCTTCAACATCGATCCGCTGGTCCAGAAAAACATCACCCTCCAAGGCAGCTTCAGTCACCACTGGGCGATCTGGGAGCGTGTCATCGCCCTTCTCGCGAGCGGACGATTCGAAGTGGGCCCCATCATCGGTGGGGTCTGGCCGATCACGGAGTGGCGGGAAGCCTTTGAAAAAATGCACCGGGGCGAGGTTGTGAAAAGTGTGTTGCGGCCCGCCTGAGAGGGCGCTTTCCGGGCCTTGGCGGAGTTTTCCTTTTTGCATCTTGCCCCGTCGTCTGCTTCGATGCCCTCCAGCATGACAACCGATCTCACCTGCCCGATGTGCGAAATGAACGAAATCCTCCACTTCGAGGAGCATCTCGAATGCGTCACCTGCGGCCATGAATGGCCTCCGGAAGAAGCCCCCCACGAGGAACGCGTCGTCAAGGATGCCTACGGGAACGTCCTCGCTGACGGAGACATCGTGGCCATGATCAAAGACCTGAAATTGCAGGGCTCCTCGCAGGTGCTGAAGTCGGGCACCAAATCGAAACCGATCCGACTCGTCGATGGGGATCACGAGATCTCGTGCAAGATGGACGGAATAGCCATCGGTCTGAAAGCCCAATTTGTGAAAAAAATCCCGGTCTGAACGCCCCATGCGCCTCGCAAACAAAGTTGTCCTCGTCACCGGCAGTTGCACCGGCATCGGCCGGGCCATCGCCGCGCAATGTGTCAGGGAAGGCGCCCGCGTCCTCGTCCACGGACTGGAACGCGAAGCCGGGGAGGCCCTCGTCGCGGAATGGGGCGCGGAAAACGCCGTCCTCCACATCGAGGATCTCATCCGCGAAGGATGTCCCGAACGCCTCGTCGCCCTGGCGGTGGAGACCTTCGGCAAACTTGACGCGGTGGTCAACAACGCCGCCCTCGTCGCCTCGGGGAATCTCCACACCACCGACGCCGCCTTCTTCCGGAAAATGATCGAGGTCAACACCCTCGCCCCCTACCTGCTCATCCAGGCGGCCCTCCCCCATCTCACGTCGGCGCGCGGTTGTGTCCTCAACATCGGCAGCGTCAACGCCTGGTGCGGCGAGCCCGATCTGCTCCCCTACAGCGTCTCGAAAGGCGCTCTGATGACCCTGACCCGCAACCTCGGCGACACCCTCATGCGGGAAAACCGGGTGCGTGTCAATCAGATCAACCCCGGCTGGGTCCTCACCGAGAACGAAGCGCGGCGCAAGCGCGACCACGGTCTCGCCGACGACTGGCCCTCGCATCTGCCCGACGTCTACGCTCCCGCCGGGCGCATCCTCCGGCCCGAAGAGATCGCCATGGCCGCGATCTACTGGCTCGCCGACGAAAGCGGCCCCGTCAGCGGCCAGGTCGTCGACCTGGAACAGCATCCCTTCATCGGGAGGAATCCGCCCAAAGACCCAAGCTCCATCCCCTCAAAAAACCACCAATCCTAACAGACTTTCACCTCCTCTTTCCCCCATGCCCCGCCTCGCCGCCTTCCCCAAAGCCTACATGCAGGCCCTCTGCCGGGACGGAACCATGACCGTCTCCCAGTGGATCGCCCTCGCCGCCCCTCTCGAAGTGGAGGGACTCGAATGGTATGCCGGTTTTCTGGAAATGGCCGAGGAAAAGAACTGGTCCCGCTTTCGCCGGGAAGTCGAGGATACCGGCAAGGTCATCCCGATGATGTGTTGCTCCCCCGATTTCACCCATCCCGACACCGCCTTCCGCGAAAAAGAAATCGCCCGTCAGAAACGCTGGATCGACATGACCCGGGCACTCGGGGGCTCCTACTGTCGCGTCCTCAGCGGACAGCGGCGTCCCGAGCTGGGCCTCCGGGAAGGTCTCGCCCTCGCCGCCGATTCCATCTCCGCCTGCCTGCCCCACGCCGCCGAGCGCGGCGTCACCCTCATCCTCGAAAACCACTACAAAGACGACTTTTGGGAATACCCCGAATTCGCCCGCGAAACGGACCTTTTCTGCCAACTCGTCGAGGCCATCCGCCATCCCAACTTCGGGGTCAACTACGACCCGAGCAACGCCTGGCTCGCCGGGGAGGACCCGATCGAATTGCTCCAGCGGGTCTCCTCCCACGTCGTCACCATGCACGCGAGCGACCGCTACCTCGCCGAGGGCACCCTGGAGGACCTGCGGCGCGAGGAGAGCGGCTCGACCGGCTACGCCGCACGGCTCCGGCACGGCGAGATCGGCAAAGGGCTCAACGACTACGACGCCATCTTCCGCGAACTCAGGAGCAAAGACTTCGACGGCTGGATCAGCATCGAAGACGGCGTCGACGGCATCGACCAGTTGGCGCGCAGCGTCGCCTTCCTGAAACAAAAGATCGCCGCCTTCTGGGGCTGACGACTCAGTCCACCAGCGTGTCGATCTTCTTCGCCACCTCGATGTCGAGCTCGGTGAGACCGCCCGCATCGTGCGTCGTGAGACGCAGCGTGACAGTACACCAGCGGATGTCGATGTCGGGATGGTGCCCGGCTTCCTCGGCGATCTCAGCCACCGCGTCCACAAAATCGATCCCCTCCATGAATTCATCAAACTCCATCACACGGACAATCTCATTGCCTTCGTGATCCCACTCGGGGAGTTTTTTCAGGAGAGCTTCGAGCTCGTCTTTGTCGATGCGTTCGGACATGTCTGGAGAGGGGTGGGATTTACCGCCGGAAAGGCGTTTCCGGCGTATCCGATAATCGCTAGAGGACAAAACAAATTGCGCAAGTGGCAAATCGCACTTTTTTTCCCTCTTTTTCAAGCGCTTTTCCCGGTGTCTCCGTTCCCCTTCCGCCGCGTCCTCCTGATCGCGCTCACAAAATCGCATTGCAGGAGCCCCGTATTTCGGTATAGCACTTTCAGCCGTTTCCACAAAATGTGGACGAACGCGGACAAATCACGTCTTCCCTTGAAAAACCATGACACGCGGAAAAATCTACAATAACATCGTCGAAACCATCGGGAACACTCCTCTCGTCAAGCTGAACCGGGTCACCGAAGGCCTGGATGCCACCATCGCCCTGAAGTGCGAGTTTTTCAATCCCCTCGGCTCGGTCAAAGATCGCATCGGCATGGCCATGATCGAGGCCGCCGAGAAATCCGGCGAGATCGGCCCCGGCTCCGTCATCGTCGAAGCCACCAGCGGGAACACCGGCATCGCCCTCGCCTTCGTCTGCGCCGCGAAAGGCTACAAACTCATCCTCACGATGCCCGAAACCATGAGCCTTGAGCGCCGCACCCTGCTCGCCCTGCTCGGTGCCGAATTGGTCCTCACCGAAGGTGCCAAAGGAATGAAAGGCGCCATCGCCAAAGCCGAAGAGATCGCCGCCTCGACCCCGCGCTCCTTCATCCCCCAACAATTCGACAACCCCGCCAACCCCGCGATCCACGCCGACACCACCGCCGAAGAAATCTGGGCGGACACCGACGGCAAAGTGGACATCGTCGTCTCTGCCGTCGGCACCGGCGGAACCGCGACCGGATGCGTCGAGCGCCTCAAGGCGAAAAATCCCGCCATCCAGGTCATCGCCGCCGAACCCGACACCTCACCGGTCATCTCCCAGACCCTCGCCGGAGAACCCCTCACCCCCGGTCCCCACAAAATCCAGGGTGCCGGAGCCGGCTTCATCCCGAAAAACCTCCGGCTCAAGAGCGAGTCCGGCGAAGACCAGATCGTCGAATGCATCCTCGTGAGCAACGACGACGCCTTCGCCATGGCCCGCCGCATCGCCAAAGAAGAAGGCATCCTCGGCGGGATCAGCACCGGAGCCAACGTCTGCGCCGCCATTGAAGTCGCCAAGCGCCCCGAAAACAAGGGCAAGCTCATCGTCACGATCGGTTGCTCCACCGGGGAACGCTACCTCTCCACCCCGCTCGCCGACGAAGCCCGCGCCGCAGTTGCCGGCTGACAAACCGCATTTTTCGCGTATCATTCGGGCCGCCTTCGCCACAGCGAAGGCGGTTCCTTTTTCCCCCACCCTCCCAGACCATGGCCGAATCCCCCCAGCAGCCTTCCGAAGACCAAGCCCCCCGCAATCTCGACGCCCTCGCCGCCAGCGAAGCCGACGGAGTCGTCGATGCGCTGGATCGCCACCGGGTCAAGATTCTCGCCGCCATCGCCCTGGCCGCCCTTGTCCTCTGCGGCGTCCTCGTGGCCGGGCAATTGAAAAAGCAAAAACATCTCGATGCCTCCGAGGCCTTCACCACCGCCGCGACCCAAGGTGACCTCGCCGCCCTCGACGCCATCCTCCTCGAATACCCCGGCTCCGTCCCCGCCGGCAACGCCCTCCTCAGCAAAGCCGAACTCCAGGTCGACCAGGGCAAATCACAGGATGCCCAGGCCACCCTCGAACGATTCATCAAAGAATTCCCCTCGCATCCGCGCTACCCCCAGGGGCTCTTCGCCCTCGCCAATCTCTCCCACGCCGCCGGTGACACCGCCGTCGCCAAAGACTACTACGAGAAAACCATCGCCGCCCAGCCCGACGGAGAACTCACCCCCCTCGCCCGCATCCGTCTCGGCGACCTCGCCCTCGAAAACGGCGACCGCTCGCTCGCCGACCAATTGTATCAAGAGTCCTTCACCCTTCACCCCGGCAATCCCTTCTTCGACTTCGCCCAGGAAAAACTCGCCCTGCTCAAAGTCGGAAATCCCCCCGAAGTCGAACGCCCCGAGCCCGAGCCCGCTGAGGCACCCGCGGCACCCGCACCAGCGGCGGAGGCACCCACACCGGCAGAAAAACCCGCCGAAGCGGCTCCCGCTCCCGCAACCAAGCCCGCAGCGGCTCCGGCTCCCGCCCCGGAAGCCAAACCTGACACGCCCCCCTCTCCGGCGACCAAACCCGAAGCGGCTCCTGAAACGAAGCCCGCAGCGGCGTCCCCTGCTCCCGAAGCCAAACCTGAAGCAGCTCCGGCTCCCGAAGCCAAGCCCGAAGCAGTTCCGACTCCCCAACCGGCTCCTGCTCCGGCAAACGAGCCATAAACGGCGAAGACGCTCGGACTGGCGCTCTTCAGGTCTCGTTCCTCGGCATTGGCTCCCCCCTTACTTGCTCGCCGTTTCGTCGCTACGAGAGGATGGGCATCGCCTCAAGTGAGTCCGAGTCGAGCGCGTGAATATCCCGCTCGTGAGCCGTGATAAGCTGGACAACTTGCGCTCAGGTGCAGTTGCCGATGCGGAGCCACTTCAAGTTGCCTGCGCCGATTTGTTGAAAATGGAAGCCCAAAACGATTTGATTCGGCGGCTCCGCCCGCCGCCTCACCCCTGCGGGGCTCCGCTTCGCTCCGTCCAAAACGCCTCCGTCCCCCGGTTTTTTTTGCCAAACCGCCGCTTCCGCAAAAATCTTCTTCCTCAAGATGCTGGAACACGAGGACTGGACGCGAAGGGACAGGCTCCCGTAGCCTTCTTCGGCCCCAAGGAAGGGCGCTTTTTTAGCGCCCGGCAAGCCCAGCCCCCAAGCCATGCCGGAAAATAATCAGCCTGTCCCCGCCACCTGTCCCCACCACCGTTTGGCCAATCGGCGTCCCTCCATCCCTCGCGGCGGGTTGGGGACAACCCGCCCTACCTGATCGGAGGCTGCTGCGAACAGGAACAATCTGTCAGCAGATCAAATCAACTGCCGCCTCTTCACCCGCAGATACTGCGAAACGGTCTCGGCACAGAGATCCTCGTGATCGGGAACGCTGAGTTCCACCCCGAGATGCCGGAGACGATTGGCCGTTTCGCGGAGTTCCTGCCATTGGAAGTGCCCCCCGAGTTGCTCGTAGACCTGCGAAACACCGGCGGGGAGATGTTTCGGGGAAAAGAGCGGGACGGCTTTTTCGGGCCGGACCATGTTCACGAGGACGAGGTGCTGCCGGTTGATGAGGGGCAGGGCCTCGTGGAATTGCTCGGCGGTGAGCGGATCGCTCAGATCGATGAGCATGACAAGAAGGGCCCGCCGCGTGAGGCGCTGGCGCAGGGCAATCATGAGCTGCTCAAAGTCCGGCGCGACGGGCTTCGGCTCCAGGGTGTAGAGGGCGTCGCGGACGAGGTTGTAATGGTCTTTGCCGTTGCGGGCGCGGATGAAGCGATCCTCCTTGTCAGCGAAGCTGATAAAGCCGAAGAGGTCACCCTGACGCTCGGCGACGGAGGCGAGGAGGAGGGAACAGTGCAGGAATTTTTCGAGCTGGGTCGTCACGAGATGCTCGCCGCCGGCCGAATCCTCGCGGTAGAGCCAATCCCCCTCGGTCGCTTTCTCCACCCCGACCCGGATCTCGCGGGCGCTGAGGCGGGAGTGATCCACGACGACGTAGATCTCCTGGGTGCGCTCCATCTGGTAGGTGCGGGTCACGGGACGCTGGCGTCGGGCGGTCGCTTTCCAGTCGATGTCGATGTAGTCGTCGCCGGGCTGGTAGTCGCGCAACTTCTCGAAGTCGCGCCCCTTCCCCACCTGGCGGACAGCGCGGTTGCCGTCGTTCCCCCGCAGCAGGAAAAGGCCCGCGAGGCGCTTGCGCTCGGCGCGGAGGTCGGGATAGACCCGCACTTCGGTGGCGAGGGGAAAACGTTTTCGCAGGAGCCAGAGCCGCCACCGCGAGGGAGTTTCGACGTGGAGGGATTCCAGAAAAAAACGTCCGCGACGCAGAGGCAGGAAGGGATACTCGAGCGAGCGCGTCTTTCCCCGCTCCAGCGCGGTGATCCGGGCGACGAGTTCCCCCGCGGCGCGGAAATCCGGCGGAGTGGCGATGCCGTAGCGGAGCGAGGGCAAGGTCGCCCCCGCGTTCGTCAGAGTCACCGGCACGGCCAGCTCGCGGCCCTTGGTGCAGCGGAGCAGATCGGGCACGGCGACAGACAATCCCGCCAGCCGGGAAGAGGAGCGCAGCAGATCGAGGACCACGATCAGGAAAAAAAGAACGAGCGCGGCCACGCCGGGGAAAACGCTGAGCCCCGGCGCACCGACCGCGTGGACAATCCAGCCCGAGGCCGGCACCACCACCACGAGAGTGATCCAGAGCAGCGGGATGTTCGGCACCGGTCGCATCGCGGCGGAAGGAAAAATCAACGCGGCACCGCCACCGATTCGAGCAGCTTGTGGACCGCCTCCGCCACGGTGACCCCCTCGATCTCATACTCCGGTCGCAGGACGAGGCGGTGGGAGAGAACCGGATACGCCATCGCCCGGACATCGTCCGGAGTGACGTAGTCCCGCCCTTCCACCGCAGCGAGAGCGCGGCTCGAGAGGAGCAGCGCCTGCGTCGCGCGGGGACCCGCCCCCACCTGGATACTGTCCAATTCGCGCGAACGCCGCACGATCTCCACGACATAGCCGACCAGTTCGTCCTTCATCGTGATCGCGCGCAGAGCCGTCCGCATCCGCTGGATCTCCGCGTCAGTGAGGACACTCTCCACCCCATCGCCCGCGAGGATGTCTTCCGGCGTCCGCGTCCCCAGCGACTGCATCGCCAGCTGCAATTCCGATGCGGCGTCCGGATAGTCCATCTCCACCCGGAGGAGAAAGCGATCCTTTTGCGCCTCGGGGAGCGGGTAGGTGCCCTCGTATTCGATGGGGTTCTGCGTCGCGAACACCGTGAAACTGTCGGGCAGCCGATGCGTCACCCCGTCGATCGTGACAAGGCGCTCCTGCATCGCCTGGAGCAGGGCCGACTGCGTTTTCGCCGGTGCCCGGTTGATCTCGTCCGCGAGGAGAAAAGAAGTGAAGACCGGCCCCTTGACGAGATGGAACGACCCCTCCTGCAGATTAAAAACATTCGTCCCCGTGATATCCGAAGGCATCAGGTCCGGCGTGAACTGGATCCGGGAGAAATCGGTTCCGAGCACCTTCGCGAGAGTCCGCACGAGGAGAGTCTTGGCAACTCCCGGAACTCCCTCGATGAGAATGTGATGCCCCGTGAAGATCGCGATCAGGCAGAAATCCACCACCCGATCCTGCCCGATGATGACCTTCCCCACCTCGGCGCGGGCCCGCGCCATGATTTCGGTGACAGATGGGTCCCCTTCGTCCGATGATACTTCCTCCATGATACCGGGTTCATCGCATAGAAGAGGCGGGAAGGGCAAGCGGATTGTTGAAAAAGGCACCGCACTATCTGGATTTCAGCTCTTGAGGCCATCCAGCCTTCCCGCCGCATACGCACCAAAAACCGCACGAATCTGATCCCGCACGCGGCGGAACACCTCCATCCGCTGCTCTTCCGTTCCCTCCGCATGGGCGGGATCGTCGAAGGGGAAATGGTGACGGTTGACCTGCCCGGGAAATATCGGACACACCTGATCCGCGTTCCCGCAAACGGTGATAACGGTTTCAATGTCATCGCCGAGGAATTCATCCAGATGCTTTGAACGGTGGCCGCTGATGTCGATGCCGATCTCCGCCAGCGCCTTCACCGCAAGCGGATGAACCTGGCCCGTCGGCTGTGAACCGGCGCTTTCAATGCGGAAGTGACCGCCGAGTTCGGCTTTGAGGATACCTTCGGCAAGGTGGGATCTGCAGGAGTTGCCGGTGCAGAGGACAAGGATGGCGGGCTGGTTCATTTGTTTGTTTTCAATCAGGCGGGAGATGGACCGCGTCCACAGCAACCGGACTCCCGGACACCACATCAAAGGAAGACGCCGATCACCGCACCCAGGAGGGTCGCCACGGGGTAGAGCCAGAAATGCTCAAAGGTGCCACTGATGACAGCGGGGCCGAGAGATCTGGCAGGATTCATCGACGCTCCCGAAATCGGACCGGCGAACATCGCCTCA
>CAYLJC010000005.1:0-5134 GCA_964383345.1 uncultured Akkermansia sp.
GCGGCGGGCAAACACTGTCTCTACATGACCGGGAACGGTGTTCCGCTGACGCAGGACTGGATCTCCATTCCCGATGAATTGCGTTATCTGAAGATCTTTTATCAACTCGGCATCCGCATGATGCATCTCACCTATCAGCGTCGCAACATGATAGGCGACGGCTGCGGGGAAACGACCAACGCCGGTCTGAGCGATTTCGGAAAAGCCGTCGTCGCCGAGATGAATCGCGTCGGGGTCATCGTCGATTGCGCCCACTCCGGTTGGCAGACGAGTCTGGAGGCGGCGCAAGTCTCGACCAAACCCATGGTCGCGAGTCACTCCGTGGCGGGTGCCCTGTACGCCCACATCCGCAGCAAACCCGACGAAGTCATCAAGGCCATCGCCGACACCGACGGGTTCATCGGGATCTGCTGTATCTCGCGATTCCTCCGTGGGAACGGCGATCTTGTTGCCTTGCTCGATCACGTCGATCACGTCGCCAAAAAATTCGGGGTCGATCACGTCGCCATCGGGACGGACATCGCCTACTCTTCCAGCAACAGTGCCGCCGAGAACAAAAAGGCCGCCATCGGCGGATTGGGCCGCCGCAAACGGGAGGCCTTCCGTTCGCTCTGGCCGAAGGACGATTTTATTCCCGCCGAAGGAGCCGCTCTCAGCCTCTCGTGGACCAACTGGCCGCTCTACACCGTCGGGCTGGTGCAGCGGGGCTACTCCGACGAAGACATTCGCAAGATCCTCGGGGGCAACGTCATGCGGGTGGCGCGGGCCAACATGGTGGAGACGGTCGCCGCCGGGTGAGGTCCTCTTTTTTCAGCCTTCGGCGAGTTTTGCGAGGATGCCGAGGGCCCGTCGCGAGGTGTTGTCGAGGGGCGAGCCGCAACTGATCCGGAAGCAATTCCGCAGCCCGCCCGAGGCCGAGAAGAGGGTTCCCGGCACCACGCTGATTTTTTGCTTGAGCGCCGCCAGGGCAAAGACTTCGGAGTCGAAACCTTCGGGGAGCTGACACCACAGGAGAAATCCTCCGGCGGGCAGGGTCACGCGAATGTCGGCGGGGAAACACTCCAGAATGGCCTCGCGGATCTCGTGGGTCTGGCGGGCGTAGATGCGCCGTACCTTGCGGAGGTGGCGGTCCACTCCGCCCGACTTGAGGAACTCGGCCACGACCAACTCGGATGCGGTGGGGTTGGCGAGGGACGTGGCGTATTTGAGGCTCTTGATCCGATGATAGCGGGAAGCGCCCGGCACGATCCAGCCGACGCGGAGCCCGGGGGCGATGGATTTGGAATACGATCCGCAATGGATCACGGTGGAGCCGCTGTCGAAAGCCATCAGAGAGGTCGGCCGTTTTTCGGAAAAATGGAGATCGCCGTAGAGATCGTCCTCGATCAGGATGACTCCGTGGCGTTTCGCGAGCGCCACGATGCGCCGTTTTTCGTCGTCGGGAATGACCGCTCCGACCGGATTCTGGAAATTCGGCTGGAGGATGCAGGCTTTCACCGGATGGGCGGCAAACGCCTCGGCGAGCGCTTCGGCACAGACTCCCTCACCGGGGACAACGGGAATCTCCACCGCTTTCAGTCCCAGTTCCATGACCATGCTGAGGATACCGAAATAGGTTGGCGACTCCACCGCGATGACATCGCCGGCCTTGCAGGTGGCGGTGACGGCGAGGAGCACCGCGTCGAGCGCTCCCGAGGTGGTGATGATTTCATCCGGGGAAACCGCAATGCCCGCCCCGAGGAGGCGTTTGGCCAGCTCCACCCGCAGTTCGGGCAGCCCCGGAGGCATCGAATACTGGAAAGCCGAGGCTCCCGCCGCGCGGACCACGGAACCGTAGAGCGAGGCCAGTTTGGCGCTGGGAAGCAGTTCGTTGCGGGGAACCGCCGCCCCGAAGGGGATCACCCCGGGCTGGGCGGCGGCGTCCATGATTTTTTCAGTGATCGCATCAAAACTGACCTCCACCGGATCACTCTCCACCTCGACCCGGCGAGGGAGCGATTCGGGAGCGATGTGGCGGGCGCGGACATAATAGCCCGACCGCGGTCGCGGCTCCACCACTCCGCGATCTTCGAGCAAACTGTAAGCTCCGATCGCCGTGGTGACACTGACGCGCCAGTCCCGGCTCAGCGCCCGCACCGAGGGCAGGCGGTCTCCCGGGCGAAAAGTGCCCGCCGCGATCAGTCCCTCCAGTCTCCCGGCGATCTGCTGGTAGTACGGGTCTTGCGAGGTGAGTTCGGATTTCATGGCAAAAGCAGTGCGTCAAACACAGTAGGGGACAGGTTCGCTCAGGGACAGGTACAGTTTGGGCGGGTTTTCCCATGTACAGTTCTGCATTTTTAAACTGTACTGCATCACAATGTGATATTCTGTATCTGTTTTATGTGGCGTTTCGAGCGATATTGAGGGGTTATGAATAGCAAACTCTATTCCCCACATCGGATCGCCCACTGGAAGACCACCCATTCGACCAAGGCGGATTACGCCCCGACGCACGGAAGTTCTCCCGGCCTCCTCGCCCGCATCGCGAGCTACTTGCGGACACATCCGCTCGGCTGTGAGATCGCGGCCATCCGCATCAAGGGGTAGGAAGCCCCGCTCCGCTCCCCGGATTCGGATCCGAGAGAAGACGAATCCGGCAGGACGGCTCCCTCCCGCCCCTCTTCGCGTCATCGGGTGAAATTTCCCGGATTTTTTCTGAACAATATGGAAAGATCGGGCGTCTCATACCCAGATGCAGCGATTCTCCTACGAGTGGCGGGACTGGTTACAGGAATACGGGGGCCGTCTCATGCTCTTCGCGCGCCAGCAGACCCGTTGCGAAGCGGACGCCGAAGATGTTCTCCAAGCCGCCTTGGTGCGTACCTGGAAAACGCACCGGGGCGCTCCCGACCCGAAGGTGGTCAGCCTCGCCTACACCAACATCCGTCGCTGTGCCATCGATCTCGGGCGCAGCACCGAAAGGCGGAAACGCCGCGAAGAACAGGCCGTGCGCGAGCGCGGTGAACTCGTGGCCTGGTTCGAATTGCCCGAAGACGACACCAGCCGGGCTCTGCAGGTGGCGATGTCGAGGATTCCCGAAAAATTCCGCGAGGTCATCACCCTGAAAATCTGGGGCGATCTCACCTTCGACGAGATCGGAAACACGCTTGAGATTTCCCCCAATACCGCCGCCTCGCGCTACCGCTACGGCATGGAGGCGCTGCGCAAATCGCTCGAAAGCGAGCGGGTCGAGATGGGCTTGTAAGGCGGCTCCGTTCAGATTATCGTCCACGAAGGACGGGTCACCCAGGTTGAAAGCACCGAGAAATTCCGCTTTCACTCCGGCCCGTCGCCGGAGCGTGTCAGAGAGGCGTCGGAGAAGCGGTCGGCGGGTGGGATTTGAGTTCCTCGAGGCGGGCGAGATGTTTGGCGAGGAGGTCGAACTCGAGATTGACGTGGGAACCGGCCGCGACGGACCCCAGGCTCGTCACTTCGTGGGTGTGGGGGATGATCCGGAGAACAAACCTGTCGGGGTGCAATTCGGCGACGGTCAGGCTGATTCCATTGACACAGATCGATCCTTTGGGAACGATGAGGTGGGCGAACTCGGGCGGCAGCGCCACCGTGAGGGTGCGATCCTGCCCGGTGTGATCGTAGGCGAGGACGGTGGCGCGGGCGTCGACGTGACCTTGCACGAAATGTCCGCTGAGCCGGTCGCCGACGCGGAGGGAGCGCTCCAGATTGACGGGATCCCCGGGCCTGAGATCGCCGAGATTGGTGAGGCGCAGGGTTTCGTGGAGCAGATCAAAACGCATCGCGCCGTCCTTGATTTCGGTCACGGTGAGGCAGGCCCCGTTGTTGGCCACACTCTCTCCCGTCGCAACCTCGTCGGTGAAACTCGCCCGGACCCACAGCTCCGCCCCGGCCTCGACCGGTTGAAAGGAAAGCACTTCGCCGCATTCTTCGATGATTCCCGTGAACATGGGGCAAGCTACGGTGCGGACGCGGGAATGACAGAGGGAATTTCAACAGACGGAGCCTCAGCGGAAGATCTCGACCGAGAGGGCCTCGTCGAAGCGCAGGTGACGCTCGCGGGCCTGCTCGAGGAACGCGCGGCGGGAGAGGGCTTCGGCGCTGCGGGGGGCCGCGAGGATCTCGGGGACCGGGAGAGGTTCGGGAATGTCGGGTTCGGAGGGTGGGGAAGGCGCGGTCTCGATCTCGCCCCGGTGATAGCGGATCAGCCCGAGATTGTAGGTTCCAACCGAGTCGTTGAAGGCCTTCAGTTCCGCGTCGAATTCCCGGATCTGGTCCTCCACGGCGGCGCGGTGGGAATGATGCGCCTCGGCAAATCGCGTGAGGTAGTGATCCCGCTCCCACTCATAGCGGACCAAATCGAAGAGATACCGGCGCAGAGCCGCCGTCTGTCCGCTGCTGAGGAGATGATGCAGCAGCGCCATCGAGGAGATGTAGCGTCGCACCACCGCCTCTCCGGAGTCCGAACCGGTGACTTCCCCGGCGATTTTTCCCCCGGTGCCACCCGGTGGCGTTCGGTTGCCGCCTCCTCGCACGACCGGCTCGATCTGTTTCGAGACAATCACGGGAGCCTCCGCCGAGGCGATGGACGACGGGGCCGGTTCGTTCCCCGCAGATTCTCCCGGCGAGAGCAGGGCGATCTGGAAAGGTTCGACCCGGGGGAGCTGGATGGGCCATTCCCCCGATTCCTTGCGCCCCATGAAGGCCCCGTAACTCATCGCGGTGAACTCCGCCGGATCCACCAGCGGAAAGCGGGTCGGATTTCCTCCGAATTTTTTCGAGGTGAGAGCGAGGAGCCCTTCCCGATGTCTCGCCAGTTCGAGCCGTCCCTCCCGGTAGGGAATCGCCGCGATGTATTCCGCGAAACCCTCGATGAACCACATCGGCGCGTGGTCGAGCCACTGGTGGGTGAGGGCGTGGGCCGTTTCGTGGATGAGGGTGCGGGGATCAAAATCCCGCGTTTTCTTGTAACCGGCGCTTCCCTCGGTCAGCCCGAGCGAGGCGAGCGGCACAAGCATGACCCGTTCCTTCATCAAATAGACCCCGGCAGCGTCCGCGCTGCCACCGGCCTTGAGGTAATCCGCCTCCCGCGAGAAAAGTTTCACCTGGAATTTTCCTCCCT
>CAYLJC010000005.1:5144-15153 GCA_964383345.1 uncultured Akkermansia sp.
CTCCGGTCGGGCGACGGCGAGGCCGAGCGGGTTGGCGAGCACACCGAGATAGGTTACCTCGAAGAGGCGGGAAAAATCCCGCACCACCTCCTCGGCGAGAACGGCGTCGCATTCGAAGCGGAAATGGCGGGTCTCGTGGATCTTGCCCCCCTTGGCGAAAGCTCCCTCGAGAAGGTCCGGCTCGATCGTGGGATGGAGGCTGCGGGGAGGTTCATACCCGGGGTCGAAAAAGACCGCAACCGCTTCCCACTCGCGGATGAATTGTTGGTCGGCCTCGCTGAAGCGGTCCGTCGTCAGTTCCACCGTCCGTCCGTTCCCGATGTCGAGGGTGACCCGCCCGTTCCGCACCGCGAGGATTTTGGCGTCGAGGGATCTGCCGTCGTGCGAAGTCCAGACGCGCCGTGAATTCCAGTCCACCAACGGGTCTCCGGTCTTGAGGTGGCGCAGTTCGGTGAGCCCGGCGAAGGGGACCTTGCGGAGCGGCGCATCGGGCTTTTCGCTTCCCCGGCAGAACGAAGCCGCGACACAAACAAAGCCCGCGAAAAATAAGAGCGATGGCTGGGGGGCGTTTCTCATGGTCTCGGATCTCCGCTGCACAAGGTACACGGAATGCCGCCCGCCTGGCAAGCCGGAATCCCCCTTTTGAGTTGCCGTGGCCCCGGCTTTTCGGTTACCCTTCCCCTCTCCCGCTCGTAACGCGAAAACTCGAATGATGAAAACAAAAACCCTCCTCCTTCTCACCCTGCTTTTCACCTCCCAGGCCTCCCTCCGTGCGGAGATTGTCGCCAAAGCGGTTGAATACCAATCCGGAGACCAGGCCTGCGAAGGCTGGCACGCCTACGATGACGCCGTCACCGGCGCCCGCCCTTCCGTCCTCATCGTACACCAGTGGACCGGCCTGACCGACTACGAAAAAATGCGCGCCGAGATGCTCGCGAAACTCGGCTACAACGTTTTTGCCCTCGATATTTACGGCGCCGGGATCCGTCCCCAACCGCCCGAATCCGGGAAAATGTCCGGCAAATTCAAAGAAGACCGCGCCCTTTTCCGCGAGCGGCTCAAGGACGGTCTCAAAATCCTCCTCGGACTTCCCCAGACCGATGCCAAAAAGGTCGCGGCGATCGGATATTGCTTCGGCGGCACCGGTGTGCTCGAACTCGCCCGCAGCGGGGCGGACATCGCCGGAGTGGTGAGTTTTCACGGCGGACTCGGGAATCCCGCCCCGGCCGATGCCAAAAACATCCGCGCCGAGGTTCTTGTGCTGCACGGTGCCGACGATCCCTTTGTCCCGCCCGCCGAAGTGAAGGCCTTCAAAGCCGAAATGAAAGACGCCGGGAAGGACTACCAGTTTGTCGCCTATCCGGGCGCGGTCCACGCTTTCACCCAGAAGATGGCCGGGGACGATCCCTCCAAGGGGGCCGCTTACCAGGCCGAAGCCGACACCAAATCCTGGGAGGAAATGCGCGCTTTCTTTGATCAGGTTTTTGGGAAAAATTGAGGACTCCGGCCGCGCCCGGCTCTTGCCATCCGCCGGAATCCGCGTAGTCTTTTCCCCTCGGGGGGCATTAGCTCAGTTGGTAGAGCGTCTCGTTCGCAATGAGAAGGTCAGCGGTTCGATTCCGCTATGCTCCATGGGTTTTCCGCAGGGTGGCCCTTCACTCCGCCGCCAGTTGCCGCAGCTCCGCCAGGGGGATGCGGGTGATGCGGCTCGCCGAAAGACGCTGACCGGGGGCTTGGGTTCCCGCGACATAGGCGAGGAGGAGATTTTCATCGGTGCATTCGATCGCGGTGTAGCAATACCAGCCTTGGGGGTTCGGCTCGATGATGTGCCCGGCGCTCCAGCTTTCGCCTTCGTCGGTGGAGATCGCGAGGGAGAGGGGCGTGCGCAATTTTCGCTCCGCCACGGGAAGATGACTGTGGTCGTTCCAGACAAGGACCAGTTCTCCGCTGTCGGGAATGCGTTCGATGGAAGCGGGGGACTGGGGAGTGGCCACCCCCATGGGAACAAAGGGCGTCCAGGTCAGACCGCGATCGGCGGAATGGGCGCGGTAGAGTTCTCCGGCTCCGGTCCGGATCCAGAGGAGAACACGGCCGTCTTTCAGCTCGACCACTCCGGGTTCCTGCGACGCGACACGTTTCCCGGCGGCGTCGAAGGCCTGTTGCAGTTTGTCCGGACTCCGCCAGGTTTTTCCCCCGTCGTCGGAATAATAACAGCCCACCGCTCCGTTCCAGTCGGCTTTTTCCTGTCCCGGCTGATGGTGCTTGGCCACCGGAGCGAGGAGGCGTCCGTCACTCAGCTGCACGACCCTGTCGTTGTTGAGCACGTAGTACCCGATCTCCGTGTCGGGGATGATGGCGACGGGCTCCGACCAGGTGACGGCTTCATCCGAGGAGAAACGCACCACCGGACGGCAATCGGTGAGGGAGTTTTTCTGAAGGTAAAAGAGGGCGATTTTTCCGTCGGCAAGGCGCAGGAGCGAGACGGACATGACGTTGAGGCCGGCTTCGTTGGCAACGACGGGTTTGTCCTGGGAAGACCAGGTTTTGCCCCCGTCACGGGAGATGCGGGAGGCGAGATCGGCCTTGTCGTGGTCACTGCCGCCGCCGCTGAAGCGGGTGTAGACAAAAAGGAGTCCGCCATCTTTGAGCGCCACAAAACTCCCCTCGGTGTTGCGCGGGTTGCCCTCGGAAACGTCGAGTTCGAGAGCCACCACCGGATTCAGCCCGGCCGCCGCAAGCGGGGCGGAGGCGGAAAAAAGAAAGGCGAGGCAGAGCGAAGAGAGCGGGCAAAGGGCTGTTTTCATCCTGCGGAGGGTAGTCTGTCACCCGCGCCGACGACAAGGGCAAAACCGATCTTACCGCGATGAGGTATCCCGGCCTTCCTCGTCCTCGTCCAGCGCCCCTTCCCGCAATCTCCGCAACATGCTGACGATGTCTTTCCACCCGCGCACCGCGACAAGGAAGGTGATGCTGCCGTACCAGAGGACGCAGGCCCAGACGAGGAAATGCCAGAAGGTGCTCATGCGTCGTGGGGGCGGGAGGAGGGTTTGAGGAGGGAACCGACGATCATCCCGAGGATGGCGGCGGCGAAGGCGGCGATGCCGGCGTTGTCCTTGCCGATCCGCGCGGCCCACTCCGCCGTGGCCGTCAGTTTTTCCAGGGTGAGAAAGGTGATCGGGACAAGGCCTCCGCCGAGGATGGCACCGTAGGCCCCCCAGGAATTGGCTCGTTTCCAATAACAACAGGCGATCAGCAGCACCGACATGCTGGAGAGGTAAACGGAACCGCTGAGGAGGAGATAGGACCAGGCATCCCCCTGGATTTCGTAGAGCAGCCCGAAGACAAAGAGATACACGCCGATGAGGGCGACGATGCAGCGATTCCAGCGGATCGCCCGCGCCTCGGGCCAGCGGCCTTTGCGGAAGGGCGCGAGGATGTCGTTGTAGATGACACTGCCCCAACCCAGCATGTAGGACGAATTGGTGCTCATGTCCGCCGCGAGCATCGCCGCCACCATCAGGCCCATCAGTCCGATGGGCAGAAAGACGGAGAGGAATCGCGGCATCATCATGATGGTCGATTCCCCCTCCCCGACCGGTCCGAACATGGCGAGGGCGGCGACCCCCCAGAGCACCGGGACGAGCCAGCGACAGACAAAAAAGAAACTGGTCCTGACGTAGATGCGCTGCCCCGTGGCCACGTCTTTGGCCGAGAGGAGACGCGAGATGGTGGTTTGCCAGGTCAGGGTGGCGGCACCGTTGCCGATGATTTGGAAGATGAGATAGGACCATCCCATCTCCGCATGGACCAGCGGATTAAAACCGCCCTCCCCGTGCTGGGCCTGCACCGCTCCTTCCAGCTTGTCCCATCCGATGTGGTACAAAATCAGGAGGGTGACCACGAGCAGACCGACGCTCATGACGATGAACTGGAGGAAATCCGTCACCAGGACCGAGAGCATTCCGCCGAGGATGGTGTAGATCGCCACGAGAAGGAGGAGGCCGCCCATCACCGGGACGAGGTAGGTGGGGTCCCAGCCGCAAACGGCGCAGAGGAAGTCGCCTCCGATTTTGAGAAAAACCCCCATGTTGAGCAGTCCGCCGAGGACGATGACCACTCCGGCGAGCCAGCGGACGCGCACGCCGAAGCGTTTTTCAAACAACTCCGGCAGGGTGATGGCCCCCGAGGCCCGCAGCGGTTTGACGCAGAATCCGGTGAGACCGATCAGGAGCATCGCGAGAGCCTGGCAAATGCCCGGCGTGGCCCCGGCGAAACCCTTGGTGTAGCCCGATTCGGCGGCGTACATGCAGGTGATGATGCCGAACTCCGTCGCCGCGAGCGAGGCGATCCCGAGGTAGAGATTCATCTCCCGTCCCGCCACGAGGAAATGTTCCACCTTGGAGACGTAGCGCTTCACCCACAGCCCCGCCGCCACCGTGACGAGCAGGTAGAGTCCGACGATGCTGCCGTCGATCCAGGGATGAAATTGGGAGGCGGTGGACATGGGAAAATGGGTCGTTCACAGGGAATCCCGCAGGAGCACCTCGGGAGCGTGGGGGGAGAGCAGTCCCACAGGGAGATCCAGGATGCTGCGTGCCCCGCTTTCGCCGCGTCGGGCGAGACGGACGGCGGCGCGGGCGCAGGCGGTGAGGACGCTGGCGGTGAATTCCGGATTGCTCTCCAGTTGCAGCCCGAACTCAAGGAGGTGGCGATGACCCGGCCCGGTTTCTCCCGAGCGCAACACCACCCCGCCGTGGGGCAGGCCGGAGTGGTCGCGCGCCAGCTCGTCGGCGTCGACGAAGTGGACGGTGGTGTCGTAATCGGCGAAGTAGTTCGGCATGGTCACGATGGCCTCTTCCACGGCGGCGGCGTCCGCGCCTTCCGCGAGGACCACGTAACAAAGGCGGCTGTGTTTTTCCCGGGTCCCGAGCGCGGGGTTTTCCCCGCCGCGCACTCGCTCCAGGGCGGTCTCGGACGGAATCGTGTACTGGCGGGCGTCGGACACTCCCGACACCCGGCGGATCGCGTCGGAATGGCCCTGACTGACTCCCTTACCCCAAAAGGTGTACTCTTTTCCCTGTGGCAGGATCGCTTCAAAAAGCACCCGCATCAGCGAAAAAAGGCCGGGGTCCCATCCCGTGGAGATGACGGCGAATTTGCCGCCCCGGAGAGCGGCGGCATCGACGGCGGCGTGGTATTCCGGGATACGCGCGTGGGTGTCGAAGCTGTCGACGAGGTGGAAATGTTCCGCCAGCGCGGGACCCTGCTCGGGCAGGTCGGTGGCGGAACCGCCGCAGAGGAGGAGCACGTCCAGTTTTTCTTTCCAGTCGAGGATGCCCTCCATCGGCGCATAGAGAGGATGATCCAGATTTCTCCGGCTGAAAATCGCCTTTGCTTCCATGTCGGGATTGGCGGCGACGGAGAGTTCCGCGCCACGACCGAGGTTGCCGTAGCCCACGATGCCGACAGAAAGCTTGCTCATGGGCGAGCTTAGATTCGATACGCGGTCTTTGTCAACTGGTCGCCCGCAACGCAAGAAGGGCGCCGGGGAAGCGCCCTTCTTCGGAAGGTGATGAGGGCCCCGCGCCGGTCCGGCGCGGGAAAGCGCCGCTTATTTGGCGTCCGAGAAACGGGCCGAAACCTTGTCCCAGTTCACGATGTTCCACCAGGCGGCGGCGTAGTCTCCGCGGCGATTCTGGTAGTGCAGGTAATAGGCGTGCTCCCAGACATCCAGCCCGAGCAGGGGAGTGCCGAGTTCGGCGTCGGCCACGAGGCCTTTCATGAGGGGGTTGTCCTGGTTCGGGGTGCTGGTCACGACAAGCTTGCCGTCTTTGACAATGAGCCAGGCCCAGCCGGATCCGAATCGCTTGCCGGCGGCTTCACCGAAAGCGGTTTTGAGGGCGTCGAGCGAACCGAAGGCCGCGTCGATCGCCTTGGCGAGTTCCCCGGACGGCTTGCCCGACTTGTCCGCCGGGGTGAGTGTTTCCCAGAAGAAAGCGTGGTTCCAATGCCCGCCGCCGTTGTTGCGGACCGCCGTCCGGAGCGCCTTGTCTTCAATCGAGGCGATGGCCGGGAGGAGTTCGTCGAGGGAATGCTTCGCGAGATCTGCCTGGCCTTCGAGGGCGGCGTTGAGGTTTTTGATGTAGCCGGCGTGGTGTTTCCCGTAGTGGATCTCCATCGTCATGGCGTCAATGTGAGGGGCGAGGGCGTCGAAGGCGTAGGGGAGGGCGGCTTGCTGGTAGGAGGCGGCGGCCTGGGCGGAGCGGGTCGGCAGCAGCGCGGCGCCAGCGGCGAAGGCGCCGGTGACGGCAAACTGGCGGCGGGAGAAAGTGGAATCGGATGTCATGGTGTCAGGTTTTGTTTTCTAGGGTGGGTTCAGTGTGAGCGGTTCGCCTTCACGATACGGCGCGGGTACGCCTTTTGGCGAGGAAAAAGAGGGGGACGGATCAGCGCGACCCTTGTCAGAGGAGGGGCGGGACGTCCCGGGGGAGACGGTCACCGCAGGGCCCGTTCACTATTTTTCAAACTTGGCACGGTCTCTGCTTTTTCCGGTTTTCACCGGAGCAAAATCCCCCGGCATTTCATTCCACTGTCAAACCAGCCCATACACCCGTCATGATTTTATCTTCGCGATCACACCCCTTTCTCCTGACCGCCGCCATCGGTCTCGGTGCCACCGGCAGCGTTTTCGCTCAGGAAGCCCCGCCCGCCGCGCCCGACACGGGCGACACCGCCTGGATGCTCACCTCCACGGTGCTGGTCCTCCTGATGACTCTGCCCGGTCTGGCCCTGTTCTACGGAGGACTCGTCCGCGCCAAGAACGTGCTCAGTATCCTGGTGCAGTGTTTTGTCATCGCCGCCCTCATGTCGGTGCTTTGGGTGGTCTTTGGCTACAGCCTCGCCACCACCGGCGACGGACCTTTCTTTGGCAACTTTTCCAAGGCCTTTCTCGGAGGGATCGAAGAGGCAAGCCTCAGCGGCACCATTCCCGAGAGTGTCTTCGCGACCTTCCAGATGACCTTTGTGATCATCACTCCGGCGCTCATGGTGGGTGCTTTCGCCGAGCGGATGAAATTCTCCGCCGTGCTTATTTTCACCACGATCTGGACGGTGCTCTCCTACCTCCCGATCTGGCACATGGCCTGGGCGACCGACATCGGGCTCTTCTCAAAATGGGGCGTGCTCGACTTTGCCGGCGGCACCGTGGTCCACATCAACGCCGGTATCGCCGGGCTCGTCGCCTGCATCATGGTGGGCAAACGACGCGGTTTCGGTGCCACCGTGATGCATCCTCACAGTGTCCCGCTCACCGTGATCGGTGCCGCGTTGCTCTGGGTGGGCTGGTTCGGATTCAACGCCGGCAGCGCGGTCGGAGCGAACGGCGCGGCCGGTTTTGCGATGCTGACCACCCAGATCGCCACCGCCGCCGCCGTGCTTGCCTGGACCTTCATCGAATGGATCGTCGCGAAAAAAGTCACCGCGGTCGGTGCCGCCACCGGCGCTGTCGCTGGACTCGTCGCGATCACCCCGGCGGCGGGCACGGCCACGGTGGTGGGGGCGCTCATCATCGGGGCGGTCTCCTCGGTGGTCTGCTACTTCGCCGCAACCACTCTGAAACGCGCCCTCCGGTATGACGACAGCCTCGACGTCTTCGGTGTCCACGGCATCGGCGGCATCGTCGGTGCCATTCTCACGGGAGTTTTTGTTCGCGGTGGTGCCCCCGAGGGCCAAGTCCTCATCCAGATCAAAAGTGTTCTCGTTACGATAGGATGGAGCGGCGCGGCGGCTTTCCTCGCCCTGCTCGTGGCGAAGTTCACCGTCGGACTCCGCGTGACCGAACAGGATGAAAACATGGGTCTCGACACCACTTCCCACGGCGAGACCGCCTACACCGCCTGATTTCTTCCCGGCTTCGGGTTCCGGGCTTCGGCCCGGGCCCGGGGCATCCCCGCCGGTTTCCGGGTCAGTCGTTCCGGGCGGCGTTTTTTCTTTGCGGCCTCACGATCCCGAGGGAAACCCGCCGATGTGGCGGGTGGCGCAGGTCGCCTCGATGCCGGGGAGAAGCCGGGGAATGAGGCCTTCCAGAATTCCGAGGGAACCGGTCGTCTCAATGCGGATGGAACCTCCCGGGGAGGACGAAAGATCCGGCGGGAGGAGAGCGCTCACCCGGCGCGCCACGGCGGGGCCGGTGTCAACGACGAGAGTGCCGTCGGGGAGCCGTTCTTCGATGACGGGACGGAGGAAAGGATAGTGGGTGCAGCCCAACACAATCACGTCGGCCCCCGCCTCGAGGAGCGGGGTGATCGCCTCGTCGACGGCGGCTTCGACCGCAGGTCCCGTGAGTTGTCCGGCCTCGACGAGTTCGACGAAGCGCGGGCAGGGACGGGTGATGACACGCACCCCGCGGGCGTGGGTGTGAACGAGCTGGTGGAACTTTTCCCCGGCGATGGAAGCCTCGGTCGCGAGCACTCCGATGACGCCGCTGCGAGTGAGTTCGGCGGCGGGTTTCACGGCAGGTTCCATCCCGACGACGGGAATGGGGTAGGTGGCGCGGAGCGCGCCGACGGCGTGGATGGTGGCGGAATTGCAGGCGATCACGAGGATGCCGGCTCCCTCCGCGAGGAGGTGGTCGGCGATGGCAAAAACCCGCTCGCAGATGAGTTCCGGACTTTTGGTTCCGTAGGGGCACCAGGCCGAGTCGCCGAGGTAATGGAGTTCCGCGCCGGGAAGAAGCCGGTGTACTTCGCGGAGGACGGAGAGGCCGCCGACCCCGGAGTCGAGGAGTCCGATCTTCACCGGGAGGCGTGCGGGAGGATTCATGGAAACGGGATGCGGCGTCGGAAGCCAACCGGGAGCTCGCGGCACGACCGTATTTCCGACAGGCTCCCGGAGGGGCAAAGGTTCCCTCTCGGGACGCCTTGCGCAACTCCATCTGACAAATTCGTCACATGCTTCGATGCGGATGTGTCCGGGCTTGTCGTTGCGGAGACGGCGGCACTGGGCTACTGAGTTTGTTTTTTGTGAACTTGCCCGCCCTCAGTTCTCCGCTCTACCTGATCGATGCGATCGGCCCGTTTTTCCCGGGCTACGATCGGTTTCGGATCAATTGGTCGAAGCTGCCGTGGATGCGTTTTCAGGACATGTCTCCGGAGGAACTCCGCGAGGCCTTCGTCCGGGTTCGGGCGGACATGGAGACGTTCTGCCGTGGCGTTGCCCGGATCGGCTACAACGGGGTTACTCTCGACGATGTCCCCCATCTCGCCCTGCACGAGTTCTACGAGGAGCCGGTCCGACAGCGCATCGCCCTCTACCGCGAGGAGTTTCGCGAGCTCTTCGCCGTGATCCGTGCCGAGGGACTCCATCTCTATCTGACGATGGACATCCTCACCCTGACACCCCAACTGGAGAGTCGCCTGGGCAACAACGAGAGGAAACAGCGGCAATTCCTCGCGGAGCTGCTCGACCGGTTTTTCCTGGATTTTCCAGAGGTCGCGGGTGTGGTCCTGCGCATCGGGGAAAGTGACGGACTCGATATCGAGGAGGATTTCCGCAGCAAACTTGTCCTCAAAAGCCCCGCGATGGTGAACCGCTGTCTCAAGGCGATCCTCCCGGTGTTCGAGCACCACCGGCGTCGCTGCATCTTCCGCACCTGGACGGTGGGAGCGCACGAGGTGGGGGATCTGATCTGGCGCGAGGCCACGCTTGAGAAAACCGTCGCGGGCATCACCAGTCCGGCTCTGGTACTCTCGATGAAATACGGGGAATCGGATTTTTTCCGTTATCTCTCGCTCAACCGGAATTTTTTTGTCACCGATATTCCCAAAATCGTCGAGTTGCAGACCCGCCGCGAGTACGAGGGCTGCGGGGAATACCCCAGCTTTATCGGAGGTGACTACGAGCAGCTCGCGATCGAGTTGCGCGAAGCTCCCAACGTGGTCGGGATTTCGGTGTGGTGCCAGACGGGCGGCTGGACCCCTTTCCGCCGCCTCGCTTTCATCGATCCGGCGGC
>CAYLJC010000005.1:15163-22112 GCA_964383345.1 uncultured Akkermansia sp.
AATCCAGGACCTCACAGGTCAGCCTGCAGACCTGGGCGAGCAACCGGTCAGCACCGGTCGTGGCGCTGATCTCGTAGCTGACGCGCGCCGTCGCCTGGGAGATTCTCAACTCTTCGCGCAGTGCTTCCTCGATCCGGCGGCGGTCTGGACCGAGATCAACACTTTCGTGACCTTGCGTCTCTTCAAGCACGGCGAACTGGTCGAGGAGGCTCTCTCGCATCTCCCCGAAGTGACCGAGACGCCCAATCCGGCCGCACTCGGCGAACTCCTGCGGCTTTCCGAAGAGGTTGTCACGGAGTTGCTCTACCTGCCGGACTTCGCGCGACAGCGTTTTTACTTCCGCCGGGTCCGCATCCCTCCTCTGCTGGGGGTCTATTGGCACCACATTTTTGTGGCGCACTCGCTGAAAAAAATGCTCGATCATCTCGTCGAGGACGGGGAAGAGGCGGTTCGGGCCGGTCACGCCGCGATGGCGAAGATCAAGCGCATGCGCTCCCTCGCCCTGCAATGTCACCTCCCCGAAGAGGACATCGAGTACATGGAATACACTCTCGGCATCATCGCTCTCGGGCGGGAATATTTTTTCCGACCCGAGGAGGAGGGCATCCGCAAACGCCTCGAAAAGGCGAAAAAGAAATACAAAAAACGGTATCCGCGGGGCGGCCGCTACCGCTACACCGTGAAGCTCGATTTCAAACCCTTCCGACTGAATGCCCGTTACATCGCCCTCTTTTTCAACCACCTGGTGCGCCGCAAGCCGGCCTATCGCTTCGTCGACAAGATCATCGGGCTGCGCCTCCTCTCGATCGCCTATTTCGTGCTGAAGCGTTCCCGCCCGAAACGCATCCCGAAAATCGCGCGGAAGAGCGCGATGGGGATAGACGCGATTTTCAAGTGACCCCCGCGGCGCGGTGATCCCGTCGGAGGCGCAAAAAAAAGAGGCTTCCGCGAACGGAAGCCTCTGCTTTGGGGGGAGAGTGGGGAGGGGCGCTCTCAGTAATCGAGCGCGACGGAGCCCATGGCATCGGGGAGGAGATATTCGGCACCACCGGCGAGGCTGGACGAGGCCCGCTCGATCCACTGGCTGAGCTGCACTTCGGCGAAGCGAGGCAGCCCGGAGGGATTGTTGAGGGCCTCGGTGAAGTCCACTCCGGCATTGTCGAGCGCGGTGCGCAGGTCGTCCGAGAGATCCGGGATGTTCACCGTGTTGGCACCGAGATAGCGGATCGCCTTGTTGGCGAGGCTCCCCTTCCATTTCACCTGGTTGCGGGCGTCGCCGGGGAGGTGGGCGATGACATAATCAGCCTGGTCGGCGAAGATCTCGGTGAGGTCGCAGATCTCTTCGTTGCAGCGCTCGCTACGCGTGTCGGGGATGACGAGGGTCATCTCGGCGTCGAGTTCGGCGAGGAGGTTTTCGAGATCCTCGGCTTCGAGAATCTCGCCCCAGTTGCGCGCCCCGCCGGAATGAACGTCGAGGATCACGGCACTGTAGCTGTCGATCGCCCCGATGAGCTGGGAGACGTCGAACTGATCCTCCAAGTCCCAAAACTCCCCGGGAAAGGAGTCCGTCATGTCCATCTCGTTCGAGGTGACGAGGAGATGCTCGACCTCCTGGGACTTGAGGTAATGCGAGAGGGTTCGCGCAAGGGCGGACTTGCCGGAGCGCTCCAAATCATTGACGACAACAATTAATTTTTTCATGGCAAATCAAATTCTACAAAATTAGTATAAAAGTTATAACTATCGGCGCAAGCTTAAAATGAAGACATCTTACGGATTCTTCGGGATCATCGGGAAGTCCCGGGATCGGGGATTGCGGCGGGTCGGAAGAGAAGGAGGGGTTTGTGTTTTTTCTGTGTGGGTGCCTGGGAAAGCACGGGGTGTCTGGCCTTTACGACCCGTCCGGGCGCGAAACGTTCATTCTTTTTACGGGGTGCCTTCACCGGCCCGTTCGTCCGGTCAGCGGACGCCTCCGGGCTTTTTCTTTGACGCGATTCGTTTTTTCTTTACGGTAGCCCCGACTGCCGCCGGAGGCGGAGCGGCCCGAAGGGGAGCCTGTGCGGCGATGCCGGGGGCACTCTCGTAACAGAAACACGCTTATTTATTCATATTATGGCATCCTACGGAATTAATGGTTTTGGACGAATCGGTCGCAATGTGCTGCGCGCCATGTCCCCGGAACAACTCAAGAAGGTCGTCGCGATCAACGACCTCACCGACAACAAGACGCTGGCGCACCTGCTGAAGTACGATTCCACGGCGGGACGTTTTGATGGCACGGTGGAGTACGACGACGAATCCATCACCGTGAACGGGCACCGCATCCTCGCCGACGCCGAGCGCGATCCGGCGAATCTCAACTGGGGCGGCAAAGGCGTCGACGTCGTCCTGGAGTCGACCGGATTTTTCCTCGACCGCGCCGGTGCCGGCAAACACCTCGAAGCGGGTGCTAAAAAAGTCCTCATCTCCGCTCCCGCGAAGGATCCCGATCTCACTTTCTGCATCGGGATCAACCACCAGCTCTACGACGGCTCGCAGCACCACATCATTTCCAACGCTTCCTGCACGACGAACTGTCTCGCCCCCATGGTCAAGGTGCTCAACGACCAGTTCGGCATCGAAAAAGGGTTCATGAGCACGATCCACTCCTACACCGGCGACCAGCGTGTCCTCGACGCGCCCCACAGCGACCTGCGTCGCGCCCGCACCGCCGCCGAGAATATCATCCCCTCCAGCACCGGGGCCGCCAAGGCGATCGGTCTGGTTATCCCCGAACTCGAGGGCAAACTCCAGGGCGGTGCCTTCCGGGTTCCCACCCCGACCGGTTCGGTGACGGACTTCAGCGCGGTTCTCTCCAAAGATGTGACCGCCCAGGAAATCAACGCCGCCTACAAAGCCGCTGCCGAAGGGCCGCTCAAGGGCATCTTCCACTACACCGAAGACCCCATCGTGCTCAAGGACATCGTCGGCGACCCGCATTCCTGCATCCTCGACAGCCAGCTCACCATGGCGCAAGGCAACTTCATCAAAGTGGTCGGTTGGTATGACAACGAGTGGGGCTACTCCAATCGTTCGGTCGACGCCCTGGAGTTGATCGGAGCGAGTCTCTGAGTTCTCCCGTCGATCCGTATCCCGCATGAAAAAGCGCCCCCGACGAAGCCGTTGGCGGGCGCTTTTCCGCCATTAGTCCTCTCCGCCCGTTTCGCCCGTTCTCCGGACAACCCCTCCCTCGCTCTCATGGCCAAACTCTCCATTCGCGACATCACCCCCGCCGGTCGGCGCATCCTCATGCGCGTCGATTTCAACGTCCCGCTGGATAGCGCCGGCGAGATCACCGACGATACCCGCATCACCGCGGCGATTCCCTCGATCGAGTTCCTCGCGAAAGCGGGCGGGCGCGTCATTCTCATGTCCCACCTCGGTCGCCCCAAGGGCAGCCCCGACGCGAAATATTCCCTCCGACCCGTCGCCGCCCGCCTCGATGAGCTGCTCGACGTACCGGTGAAATTTGTCGACGAGTGCATCGGGGACAAGGCGGATGCGGCGGTCGCGGCTCTCAAGGACGGCGAAGTGCTCCTGCTGGAGAACGTGCGTTTCCACGCCGAAGAGGAAAAAAACGATCCCGAATTTTCCCGGCAACTCGCCGCTCACGGCGACATCTACGTGAACGACGCTTTCGGAACCGCCCATCGCGCCCACGCCTCGACCGTCGGCGTGACGGAGTTCATCGACACCCGGGCGATGGGTTTTCTCATTGAAAAAGAGCTGGAGTATCTCGTCGACAAATTGGAGAACCCCGCCCGTCCTTTTGTTGTGATCATGGGCGGAGCCAAGGTCTCGGACAAGATCGAGGTGCTGAACCGTCTCATGGAAAAAGCCGACGCCTTCATTATCGGCGGTGCCATGGCCAACACCTTCCGCCTCGCCCAGGGCTACCAAATCGGCAAGAGCCTCGCCGAACCGGACAAAACCGATCTCGCGCTGCGGATCCTCGAAACCGCCGAGAAAAACCAAACCGAGTTCCTCCTCCCCGCCGACACCCGCCACACCGCCGAGTTCGCCGACGACGCACCGACTGAAGTGACCGCCGTCTGGGGCGAGGGGGGAGTCATCCCCGACGACCGCGAGGGCATCGACATCGGCGACCGCGCCATCGCCGACTTTTCCCAAAAGATCGCCGAAGCGGGCACCATCATCTGGAACGGCCCCATGGGCGTTTTTGAAAAGCGCGGCTTCGACATCGGCACGAAAGCGATCGGCAAGGCCATCGCGGAGAACACCAAGGCCGTCAAAATCGTCGGAGGCGGCGATTCGGTCACCGCGGCCAATCAGTTCGGATTCGGCGAGAAAATGGATCACATGTCCACCGGCGGAGGGGCCTCCCTCGAGCTGCTCGAAGGCAAAGTCCTCCCCGGCATCGCCGCCCTCGACGAAAAATAAAAAACAAAACAGCGAAAACATGAGCCGCAAGACCATCATCGCCGCCAACTGGAAGATGAACATGACCCCGTCCGAGACGGCCGTCTTCCTCGATCCTTTCCTCAAAAGTTTCCCCGAAGCCACTGCCGCCGACATCGTCATCGCGCCGCCCTTCGTCTCGCTCGCGAAGGCCTCCGAATGCCTCGGCGCGAATCCCGCCGTGGCCCTGGCCGCGCAGAACATGTCCCACGAGGCCTCCGGCGCGTTCACCGGTGAGACCAGCGCCGCGATGCTCCGGGAGGTCGGTTGTGCCTACGTGATTCTCGGCCACAGCGAGCGCCGCTCGCTCTACGGCGAAGAGGACAGCGTCATCAATCAAAAAGTCCACGCGGCTCTCGCCGCCGGGCTCAAACCCATTCTCTGCATCGGGGAATCGCTGGAGGAACGGGACGGCGGGCAGCTTGAATTTGTCCTCTCGCAGCAGCTCGAGGGGAGCCTCGCCGGGATCACCGCCGCCGCGATGGCCGATATCGTCATCGCTTACGAACCCGTCTGGGCGATCGGCACCGGGCGCACCGCCTCGCCCGAGCAGGCGCAAGAGACCCAGGCCTACGTTCGCAGCGTCCTCGCGAATCTCTTTGGCGGGGACGTGGCCGCCGCGACCCGCATTCAGTACGGTGGCAGTGTCAAGCCCGGCAACGCCGCCGAACTCATCTCCCGACCCGACATCGACGGATTCCTCGTCGGCGGGGCCAGCCTCGATCCGACGAGTTTCGCCGAGATCATCCGAGCCTCGCTTTGAGGCTTTCAGGTGTTTGTTGAGGGGATCACTTCAGCTTCACCGTGAACTCGTCGGCGGTTTCCATCGTCAGGCCGTCGAGTTTTCCGAGAAGCTCCCTGACGGATTCTTCCGTCACGCTCTTCGGGTCAGCCGCCGCTTTGTCGGCGAAGGTACCGAAATCGGGGTCGTTGAGCAGTTGGCCCACGTCCGCGTCGCTCAAAGTGATGCGATTGCCCTCGACGTGGGTCGCGGTGGTTTCCGCGATTCCTCCGTCGGCCTCCAGAAAGATTCCGGCACGCATCCCCTGAGTCATCCCCGCCGCCATTTTCATTGATTGAGAGGGGGTCATGCCCATCTGTTGACCCTGTTTCAGTTGTTCTTCGTCGATGAGGCCGTCGAGGCCGGCCTTGGCGAAGGAGGATTTCGCCGTGAGGACATCGCCGTTCAGATCAAAGGTGAGCGCGCCTCCCGCGTCCGTCGGCATTTTTTCGCCGGACGACTCCACGAACTCCTTGGCCTGGCCCGGCATCGTGTTCTGGTCGATGCGCACTTTGCGAATGTCGTCGAAATCATAGGTCACCGAGTAGCCCTCCCAACCTTCGTCGTCCTTGCCGGGCTCGTGTTTGGCGTAGCGGACGCCCTCGCCGTAGTTGGCCGCATCCTTGCGGAGCGATGCTTCGTCGGGCGTGGCCATTTTGCCGATGAGCCCGAATTGGGGCGTTGCGGCCCCGGCGGGCGATCCGGTCCCTTCGAGGGCACCGCCGAGACTCTCCAGTTGTTTGATCATCGCCAGCATCTGCGGGGAGAAATGGTACTGGGAAACGATGGAGCCGGTCCCGTCCTTTTTCACTTTCACAAGGGTGGAGGTGCGGAAGCAGGAGGTGGAGAACAGGGAAACCACACCGAGGAGGAGGAGAAGTGCGCGCGTCATGGGCGCAAGGATACCCCATTGTCTCCGGAGCGGGAATCAAAAAAGCGAGATTCTTCTCACTGGCGTTTGCGTTTGAAAATCCGCTGGAAGAAACCGCCTCCGTCGGGACGGGGCTGGGCGGCGGCTTCGGTCTGCTCGGGGATCACTTCGGTGAGAACGGGCTCGGGTTCGCCTTCCTGGAAAATGGACTGGACCGGGCCGCGGGAGGTGTATTCTTCGAGTTCGTCGTGGGGAGCTTCCTCTTCGAGCATATTGGCGCGGCTGCGCACCCGGTTGTAGTTCTCTTCGTTGAGGTATTCTTCGAGGAACGCACCGACGACGGGGGCGGTTTGTTTGCCGCCGCTGACCACTTCGCCGGGGTCTCCTTCATAAATGACAGCAAAGGAATAAACGGGGTTTTTGGACGGGAAATATCCGGCGAACCAGGAGATGTTTTGTTTTTGTGAGGGCTTCCACTGGCCCGTCCCGGTTTTGCCCGAGACGGTGATCTTGTGGTAGGCGGCTTTCCCGGTGCCGTTCCCCGCGTTGACGACGTCGTAGAGACCGCGCTGCACCGCGCGGAGGGAGTATGTATCGACGTTGAGGGAGTTGCTTACTTCCACCGGAAAGGTGCGTTCGAGTTCGTGATTGAGATCCTGGATCTGCAGGATGAGGCGGGGCTTGAGAACCTGCTGCCCGTTCCCGATCGCCGCCATCATGCGGGCGGACTGCAGCGGAGTGACTTCGACGGTGCCCTGCCCGATGCTCATTACGGCCTCTTCTCCATCCGACATCATGTAGCCGTGCTTGTCGAGCCAGTAGCGGTTGCTGGGGATGAA
>CAYLJC010000006.1:0-3198 GCA_964383345.1 uncultured Akkermansia sp.
CGGTCTGGGCCCCTTGTCCGGCAAATAACAGTATAGCTCTTTTCCCCATGAGTAAGGGCGCTACTCAAACCGGTATCCCCGTCACTGCAACGGGTTTTTAAACGGGAGAACGGAGAGTACAGACAGGTCAGGAGCTCAGGGCGACGTCTTCGCCCGGGGTGCCGAGGAGATCGTGGAGGCGACGTCGGATGTCGCCGATGTCGAACGGCTTGGTGATGACGTCGTCCATGCCGGCGGCGAAACAGCGCTCGCGGTCTTCGTCGAAGGCCATGCCCGTCATGGCGATGACAGGGGTTTTGGCGTTGATGTGATCGAGCCGGCGAATCGCGGTGGTGGCGTCGAGTCCGTTCATCACCGGCATGTTCACATCCATGAGTATGAGATCGAAATGGAAGGGTCCCTCGGCGAGATCGACCGCTTCTTTGCCGTGTCCGGCGGTCATGACCTCGCAGCCGAGTTGCTCGAGGGTGAGGCGGGCGACTTTCTGATTCACCTTGTTGTCTTCCACGAGGAGGACGCGGGGACGACCGTTTTCGCGGGGGTTCCAGGATTCCGGCGGCGGCAGCTTGCGGCGGCTCACGAGATCTTCCCCGGATTGCTCCGTTTCGTCCGGCGTGTCGTAGTCGATCGTGAAAAAGAAGCTCGTCCCGTGGTCCGGTTCACTTTCGAACCAGATGCGTCCGCCCATCAGTTCGACGAGATTTTTCGAGATGGCGAGGCCGAGACCGGTACCGTTGTAGCAGCGCTCTTCTTCCGTGTCGATCTGGCGGAAGGGAGCGAAAAGGGTCTGCCCGGCTTCTTCACTGATCCCGATGCCGGTGTCGTGGACCTGAAAGAGAAGCTGGTCGCGCTCTCCTTTTTTGAGAGACTGCACCGTGACTGTAACCGAGCCGGCATCGGTGAACTTGATCGCGTTGCTGGCGAGGTTGGAGAGGATCTGCTTGAGCCGCAGGTCGTCGGCGACGAGGACATCGGGGAGCGTGGCACAAATCGTCGCCGAGAGTTCGATCCCGCGGGCGTCGGCGGTGGCTTTGTAGACGAGCAGCACTTCCCGGATGAGGCGCTGTAGCTCGAAAGAACGGGGTTTCAACTGCATCGCGTTCGCGTTGAGTTTGGCGTAGTCGAGTATGTCGTCGAGGATGTTGAGAAGCGATTCCGAAGAACTGTGGATTGCCTCGAGATGCTCGCGCTGGATGGGATCCAGTTCCATTTCGAGGAGGAGATTGACCATGCCGAAGATGCCGTTCAACGGGGTGCGGACCTCGTGGCTCATATTGGCGAAAAAGCGCTCCTTCTCGTTCGCCGCGTCGATCACATCCTGATTGAGTTTTTCCAATTGCTCCTGTTTCGCCGCCATCGAGGCGGCCATGGAGCGCACGAATGCGATGAGGGGGTGCTCGCCGGGCCGCAAGGCGGGAACGCGTTGCGTATGGCTCGGGTACTGGATCATGAACTCCGAGACCACTTTTTCCAGCTGCCGGATCGTCTCTTCGGCACGATGGGAATCCAGTTCCAGCGCGGGCGGCGTCTTGGGGCCGACGGGACGGATCGCAACCGGCCGGACCGCAACCACCGCGGTAGCGGGCCGGGCGGGTTGGACAAGTGCGGATCTGGATACAATCCGCTTTCCACGAGGTTTCATTTATAAGAAATACCATGGAAACCATAATTAAGCAAGGCAGTGTTTGCGGATGCCCGTGCCGCGCCACCGAAGCGCCTTCCCTTTGGCGCAGTGAGATCGGTCGGTTCGCCGCAAGGTTCCGCTTTCGCTTTGATCATTCGGAAGTATTCTGGCAGTCACCCCGTCCCGTGGAAACTCTCCTCACGGTCCATGGCGGGAAATGTCATCGCCCGCCTCAGTCTCGTGAATCCTTCCTCCTTTGCCCAACTCGGTCTTCCCGAAGCCCTCCTCGCCGCGATCGAACAACTCGGCTACGAGGAGCCTTCCCTGATCCAAGTCTCCTCGATCCCTCCCGCTCTCGCGGGGAAAGACATCATCGGCCTCTCCGAGACGGGTTCCGGGAAGACGGCCGCTTTCGGGCTCTCGGGTCTCGCCAGGATAGACTGGGAAAATCCCCAGCCGCAGATGTTGGTGATCTGCCCGACCCGCGAACTCGCGGTGCAGGTGTGCGCCGAGTTGCAACGCCTCGGGTCCAAACTCCCGCGGCTCCGCGCTCTCGCCGTATACGGCGGCGCTCCCATCGACCGCCAAATTCGCGCCCTGCGCCAGGGCACCCAGGTCATCGTCGGGACTCCGGGACGACTCATCGATCACGTCGAGCGCGGCACCCTCGACCTCACCTCGGTCGGGATCACCGTCCTCGATGAGGCCGACCGCATGCTCGACATGGGCTTCGCCGACGAGATGGAATCCCTGCTCCGGGCACTCCCGGAGGATCGCCAGACGATGTTTTTCTCGGCCACGATGAACGACGCGGTCAGCCGCCTTATCAACCGCTACGGCAAGGATCCGCAGCTCATCGAGATCAAGCGCGAGAGCCTCACCGTCGATTCCATCGAGCAGGTCTGCTACGAAGCCCGCCAACGCTCCCGCATCGAACTGATTTCCCGCGTCATCGATCTGGAGCAGCCCAGGCTTTCCATCATCTTTTGCAACACCAAGCGGGCCGTCGACGAATGCACCGAGGAACTCCTCGCGCGCGGATATTCCGCCGACCGGCTCCACGGGGACATCGCCCAGACCATGCGCGAGCGGGTTCTCCGCCTCTTCCGCGAGGGAACCGTCGAGATTCTCGTGGCCACCGATGTCGCCGCCCGCGGCATCGACGTGAACGACGTCGATCTGGTTTTCAACTACGAACTGCCGCAGGACCCCGAGGACTACGTCCACCGCATTGGTCGGACGGGCCGGGCGGGGCGTTCCGGGAAAGCCGTTTCCTTTATCCACGGTCGCGACATCTACCGCATCAAAACGATCGAACGCTACACCCGCCAGACCATTGTGCGCGCCGAAATCCCCTCCGCCCAAGCCGTCGAGAGCCGCCTTGCCGAGCAGCTTATCGAAACGGTATCCGAGCGCATCGCGGAGGGAAATTTTGACGACGCCATCGCCGCGCTGCAGCCGCTGAGAGACGCCGGCCACGAATGGGAGCGGATCGCGGGGGTTCTCATGACTCTCATGCGCGAATCCACCGGACGCGAGGGCGAGGAGATCGCCGAAGATCGCTCCACCTCGCC
>CAYLJC010000006.1:3208-19200 GCA_964383345.1 uncultured Akkermansia sp.
AGGGAACGCCGCGAACGCGAACCGCGGGAATCGTTCGAACCCCGACCCCACGACGGCGGACGGCGCGAGCGGGACTTTCCGCCCCGGGCCCGGCGGGACGAGGCCGAACCCGGCATGGTGAAGCTTTTCCTCAGCCTCGGCAAAAATCACCACGTCAGTCCCGGCGACATCGTCGGGATGTTTCACAACGAGTTCCACCTGGAAAGCGGCACGGTCGGGCGCATCCAGTTGTTCCCCAATTTCAGTCTCGTCGAAGTCGCCGAAGGCGAGGCCGCCCATGCCATCGAGCAGGCGGGTCGCGCCCAGTTGCGCGGCAAGACCTTCCGGCTCGATTACGATCGCGGTCGCCCCGAGGGGCACGGCGGAGGTCCGGGCGGAAGTCACGGGGGCGGCTACAGCCGGGGTCCTGGCGGAGGCTACGGCGGCGTGAAAAAAGGGGATCGTCCCGGCGGAGGAAAATCCGGCGGGTACGGCGGAGGCGGACGTTTCCGGGACGAGAGGCCCCGGGGCGGCTACGGCGGGGGCAAACCCTCGAACCGGGATCACTACGACCGGGGTCGCCGCGATCGCGACCGCTGAGGGGTTCTCGCGGGAAAAGGGCATCCGAGAGGAGGCCCAAACGCGATTATTCCCCGATCGACTCCAGCATCTTGGCGATCTCGTTGGTCGGCAATTCGCAGGCGAAGTTGCGGCAGACGTAGGCGGTGGTCCGTCCGTTGATGGCTCCCTGGGTCTCGGTGTAGGGAGCGAGCTCGGCGAGGGCGGCGGCGTTTTCCGGGGTGCGCAGGAGAATGACCTGGTCCGGGCGGAATCCCTTTCGCAGGGCGGCGATCATTGCTCGGGTGTCGGCGCTGTCTTTTTCTCCGCTGATGACGACCTCGTGGGCGGGTCCGAAGGTGAAATCGAGGCCGGAGAGAGCGGTGGGGTAGACCATGGGCTGTTGCCCGATCTCGCCGGAAAAGGCGCGGATGAGCTCGTCGTTTCGCTTCGCGTAGTCCGGGTTCCCCGTCATGCGGTAGAGGCGGGCCAGATTGCCTACGGAGACGGCGTTGCCGCTGGGGATGGCCCCGCCGTAGAGCTTTTTGGCCCGCACGATGAGCTGTTCGGCGTCCTCCGCAACGGTGAAGTAGCCGCCTTTTTCCCCGTCGAGGAAAAACTCGTCGGCGACGCCTTGCAACGCGATCGCTTTTTCGAGATAGCGCAGCTCGAAAGTAGCCTCGTAGAGGTCGAGGAGTCCGCCGATCAGGAAGGCATAGTCCTCCAGCGGGGAGGTCAGGCCCGCCTCACCTTCGCGATAGCGTTTCAGGAGCCGCCCATTTTCATCGACGAGCTCGGAGAGGAGGAAATCGGCCGCCCTCGTTGCGGTGGCGGCATGGGCCTCGTCACCGAGAACCGTCGCGGCTTTGGCGAAGGCGCTGATCATCAAGCCGTTCCAGTCAGTGAGGATTTTGTCGTCCTTGAAAGGATGCACGCGGGCCTCGCGGGCCTCGTAGAGCTTCGCCCGCAGCCCCTCGACGCGGGCGCGGGCCTCGTCGAGAAGCTCCTCCCGGAGGTGCGGGATGTTCTCCCCGGTCCTCGTTTGGGTGGATTCCTCGAGGAAGTTGCCCTCTTCGGTGAGGTGAAAGGTCTCAATGAAAAAGTCGCCGTCCTCCTCCCCGAGGACCTCGCGGATTTCGGCGTTGCTCCAGACGTAGAACTTGCCCTCGACCCCTTCGCTGTCGGCGTCCTCGGCCGAATAGAAGCCGCCGGTGTCCGACATCATGTCGCGTTCGACGTAACTGAGGATTTCGCGGGCGGTGCGGGCGTAGCGCTCCTTCCCGGTGAGCTGGTAGGCCTCGAGATAGGCGATGGTGACGAGGGCCTGGTCGTAGAGCATCTTTTCAAAATGCGGGACGAGCCATTCCCGGTCGGTGGCGTAGCGGTGGATCCCGAATCCGATCTGGTCGTAGATGCCGCCGCGCCGCATTTCAGTGAGGGTCTTCTCGACCATCGCGAGCGCTTCGGGATTCCCGCTGCGCCGGTGGTAACGCATCAGGAAAGAGAGATTCGGCGGCACGGGGAATTTGGGACGCATCGAAAAGCCGCCCCATTGGGTGTCGTAGCGCTCGGCGAACTGCTCATAGGCGAGATCCAACACCGTGGCGTCGAGGTCGCCGCCGGGAGAACCCGCGGTCATGTTCGCGAGTTGTTCCGAGATGGCGAGGGCGGTGGACTCGACCTCGTCCCGCTTTTCCACCCAGGCCTTGTGCAGTTCGGTCACCAGCAGTGTGAGGCCGGGGCGTCCGGCGAGAGATTCCTTGGGAAAATAGGTCCCGGCGAAAAAGGCGTGTTTGTCAGGGGTGAGCAGCACTGTCATTGGCCAGCCGCCGCCGCCGGTCATGGCCTGGGTGACCTGCATGTAGACGTCGTCGATGTCGGGGCGCTCTTCCCGGTCCACCTTGATGGCGATGAAACGATCATTGATCAGCGCCGCCACTTCCTCGTCCTCGAAAGACTCGTGTTCCATGACGTGGCACCAGTGGCAGGTGGCGTAGCCGATGCTGAGGAAGACCGGCTTGTCGAGCCGCTTGGCCTCGGCGAAAGCGGCCTCGCTCCAGGGCCACCAGTCGATGGGATTGCGGGCGTGCTGGAGCAGATAGGGGCTTTTTTCAAAGACGAGCCGGTTGAACTCTTCGCCTCCGTCGGCGGGGAGCGCGGCGATCTCCCCGGGCGACGGGAGCGGCTTGCGGGTGTGGCCTTCTTCGGCGGACATCATGGGGAAAGCATGGAGGCTGATGAGGCCGATGGCGACCGCTATTCTCGAAATTTGATTCCGCTTCATTCGCTTCGTTCTCTTCCTTGGCATCGGAGGGGAGCTTCGCATGGATGGCGCGCTCGTGCGAGGGGCTTGTTCGGGGTGCGGAGCGCTTCCCGGCTCCGGCGGAAAAGAGGAGAGGGAAACGACCCGACGGTTTTTCCCCAGTGGATCGCGGAAGCGGGGATGGCGGGTTGGCAAATGCAAAATTACCTGTCCCGACACTGGCGCAACGCACGAAACGCGCTACCCTTTTGACCCCTCCGCTCCTTTTGTATGAAAGCCTCGCGTTATCAGACCGACACCGCCGATCCCTCCCAGTTTGCCCCAGGTCAGCGCTGGATCAGCGAAACCCAAACCGAATTCGGCCTCGCCCTGATCCTCTCCTCGGATTACACCCATGTGAAAGCCTTTTACCCCGCCGTCGGCGAGACCATCACCTACGCGGCGAGAAACGCCCCGCTCCGCCGGGTCGCCTTCGAACCGGGAGACACCGTCAAGGACCAGGAGGGGAACGCGTTTGTCGTGGCGGAGATCCGCGAGGATGAAAAAAGACTCATCTACATCGACAGCAACGGCCACGAATTGCCCGAGAGCGGGCTCTCCGACACGATGAGCGTGCAACGCCCTGAACAGCGTCTCCTCGCCGGCATCAGCGACGATCCCCGCCTCTGGAGTCTCCGCCAGTCGGCCATCCGGGCCCAGCACGAAGCCCGCGCCAGCGACGTCCGGGGACTCATCGGCGGACGCATCTCCCTGATTCCCCACCAGCTTTTCATTGCCGAAGAAGTCGCCAACCGGGCCGCCCCGCGCGTCCTCCTCGCCGACGAGGTCGGTTTGGGAAAAACGATAGAGGCCTGTCTCATCCTGCACCGTCTCCACCTCTCCGGACGCGCCTCGCGCATTCTCATTCTCGTGCCCGACGCTCTCGTCAACCAGTGGTTCATCGAACTCTACCGCCGCTTTTCGCTCTCCTTCGCGATCTTTGATGAAGAGCGCGCCGCCTCGATCGAGAGCGGAGCCCTCGCAGCCGATCCCGAAACGCCGGTCAACCCTTTCTTCGACGACCAGATGATCCTCTGCGCGACCTCGTGGATCGCCTCACACCCCCATCGCGCGGCGCAGGCGGCGGAAGGGGAATGGGATCTCACCATCGTCGACGAAGCCCATCATCTCGAGTGGAGCAGCGAGTCCGCCAGTCCCGAGTACGCCGCCGTCGAGGCCATCGCCAAACAATCCGCCGGCTTGCTTCTCCTCACCGCAACCCCCGAGCAACTCGGGCGCGAGGGACATTTCGCCCGGCTCCGGCTGCTCGACCCGGCCCGTTTTTCCGACCTCGACACCTTCATCCGGGAATCGGAAAAATACCGCTCCATTTCCGATCTGGCGGATCGTCTCCGCAGCGACAAGAAGCTCACCGCCAAAGAAATCAAATCCATCGCGACCCTCCTCGGCAAGGAGACCGCCGCGAAGCTGAAAGAAGACGAGACGCCCGCCCGCCGCGAGGCCTGCCGCCACGCTCTCATCGACCTGCACGGTCCCGGGCGCGTCCTTTTCCGGAACCGCCGCCTCGTTCTCGACACCTTTCCCCAGCGCATCCTCCACCTTCATCCGCTCGACTGCTCCGAGGACGAAGGCTTTGAAATGAAACTGGATTGGCTCAAGGCGCTGCTGCGGTCCGACACCGAATCGAAGTTCCTCCTCATCACCCACGCGCGCGAGACCGTCGAGGCGATCGAGGCGGCCCTGCGCGAGCGCATCAGCTCCCAGGCGACGATGTTTCACGAGGGTCTCTCGCTGCTGCAGCGGGACAAAAACGCAGCCTGGTTCGCCGACGAGGAAATGGGGGCCCGACTCCTCATTTGCTCCGAGATCGGGTCCGAGGGACGCAATTTCCAGTTCGCCCATCACCTCATTCTTTTCGATCTGCCCTCCGATCCCGGCCTGCTGGAGCAGCGCATCGGCCGCCTCGACCGGATCGGTCAAACCGAGGACGTCCACATCCACGTGCCCTTTGTCGAAGGCACCGGCGAGGAACTCAAGGCGCTCTGGTACCACCGCGGGCTCGGTGCCTTCGAACACACCCTGCACGGAGCCGGCGCGATCCACCGCGCTTTCCGCGAAGAGCTGGAGGGACTGATCCAGGCCGATCCCGCCGAGCGCGAGGAAGCCCTCCCCGATCTTCTCGACCGCACCCGCGCCTACAAGGAGAATCTCGACAAGGAGCTGGAGAAAGGGCGGGATCACCTCCTCGAAATCAGCTCCTTCGACCGCGATCAGGGCCAGGCCCTCGTCTCCCGCATCGAGACGCTCGACGAGGACAATCGTCTGGAGTATCTCATGCTCAAGGTATTCGACCATTTCGGTGTGACCGTGGAGGACCTCGGGGACCGCAGCTACGTGCTCACCCCCGAGCATCTTTTTTCCGCTGACGCGTTCCCCGGTCTGCCCGAAGACGGACTCTCGGTCACCTTCGACCGGACCCTCGCGCTCGCGCGGGAAGACCTCACCTTTCTCACCCCCGATCACCCCATGGTCACCAGTGCGCTGGAGAGTCTCATTTCGACCGACCACGGCAACGCGGGTTTTTTCCGCCTGGAGGGTGCCTCCGAACAACTGCTCATGATCGAGACGGTCTGCGTGCTCGAATGTGTCGCCCCCGAGCATCTCCACGCCGAGCGGTTCCTGCCCTCCAAACCGATCCGCGTCATCGTCGACCAGAAAGGACGCAACCGCACCGCCGACTTCGACATCGAACGCATCCGGCGGGACGGCCGCCCCGGGCCGAGCACCTTTCTCCGCGAAAAATCGCGGGCGCTGCGAGCCACCATCCCGCCGCTCCTCGAGGTCGCGAGCAAGGAGTCCGAGGAACGCGCCGACGAGATTCGCGCGGCGGCGATCGAACGCATGGAAGAAGAACTGGCCGCCCATATCGAGCGGCTCGTCCGTCTTCGCGAAATGAACCACCCCGTCCGCGACGAGGAGATCGAGATGGTCCGCGCCGCGCAGGGAGAACTGAAAAAATACCTCGCCGACACCCCCCTGCGGATCGACTCGGTGCGGCTCATCCTCGCGATGGCGTAAGCGCCGACGACTTTTCCCAAGGGGATGACACGACCTGCCAGAGGCCCGCGCAAACGGACGAGACGTTCCTGGAAAGGAGAACCGCCGCCCGTCGCCCGCTCGCCGTTGCGGCACCCGCTCCTGCGCCTGATCGTTTTCATCGCCCTCGCGGGAGCCTGCATCGCCCTGCTCATCGCGGCGATGGTCCTCTTCAACTATGATCGCCAGGCGGCCCGCTACGACATCACCGCCGTCGGGCGCATGCCTCTCGAATCGACCGTCACCGACGGGACCGGCGAACTCATCGGCTACCTCCACGGAGAAAATGTCGGGACTCCGGTGGCCCTCGATGAGGTCTCCCCGCATTTTCTCAGTGCCCTGATGGCGCGGGAGGATTCCCGCTTTTACCAGCACCACGGCATCGACCACTTCGGCCTGATACGAGCGTGGCTGCGGAACCTCCGGGAAAAGCGCACCGTCCAGGGCGCGAGCACCCTGACCATGCAACTCACCCGGATGAGCTACGGCCTCACCGGACGCACCATGCAGCGCAAGCTCCTCGAGATGGCGCTGGCGCGCCGCATCGAAAAACACTACAGCAAGGACGAGATCCTCTCCTTTTACGTGAACCGGGTTTTCCTGGGCACCGGCATGAACGGGATCGAGCAGGCCGCGCGGGGCTACTTCGGCAAGTCCGCCGCCGACCTCACCCTCCCCGAAGCGGCCATGCTCGCCGGGGTGATCCGCGCGCCGAACGGCTTTTCCCCCTTCCGCCACTACGAGGCGGCGCGGCGGGAGATGCGCGGCACCCTCCACCGCATGGCCGATGAAGGACTCCTCAGCGAAGAGGAGGCAAAGACCATGGGAGCGGCCCGGCCCGAAGTGCTCCCGCAGGACCGCTGGATGGAGATGCTGAGGCGGCACGCCAAGATCTCGGAACAGAATTACCTTCTCAAAATGGTCTCCGACGAGATGGAGACGATGTTCCCTTCGCTCACCGGAGTCGGGGGGCTCTCGATCCGGACGACCTTCGACAGTCGTCTCCAGGCCGCCGCCGAGAAGGCCGTCGCGACCCGTCTCACCGCTCTCGAAAACCAGCCCGACTACCCTCACACCGTTCTTGCGGCCCATCGCGAGGGCGAGCCCGCTTACCTGCAGGCCGCCGTGATGGTCATGGAAAACTTCACCGGAGCGATGCGGGCGGTCGTGGGTGGTCGCGATTTTTCCCACAGCGCCTTCAACCGCGCCACCCAGGCCAAGCGGCCCATGGGATCGATCTTCAAACCCCTCGTCTACGGTGCCGCCTTCGAACGCGGTCTTTTTCCCGGGATGCTCGTGAGTGACGCCGCGATCCGGCCGGGCGAGATCGAGTGGGATCCCGTCGGCTGGACCCCGGAGAATTCCGACGGAGTCTACGGCGGAATGTTGCCGGTGGAAACCGGTCTCATCCGATCGCGCAACACCATGACCGTGCGGGTCGGCGAGCGGGCCGGGATCGACCGGGTTCTCGCGATGATGGAACACGCCGGTCTGGGGGATGCCGAGCGGGCCGAGCCGACCGCTCCGATCTACATCGGCACCGTCGGAGCCGATCTTCGCGGGGTCACCAGCGCCTACACCGTTTTTGCCACCGGCGGGATACGGCACGAACCGTATTTTATCGAATCCGTCACCGATCGCGACGGCACCATCCTCTACCAGCACGAGGACGCGAGCTACCGGGTGCTCTCCCCCGGCGCGGCCTGGCTCACTTCGAACATCCTCAAAAAAGTCCTCGAAGAGGGCGGCACCGCCGCCGGTCTCCGGGAACACGGATTCACTGCCGCCGCCGGAGGCAAAACCGGGACCACCAACGACTTTCAGGACGCCTGGTTCGTCGGCTACACCAGTCGGCTCGCGGGCGGCGTCTGGATCGGTCTCGACCAGCCCGGCACGATCATGGAAGGTGCCTACGGAGGCCGCGTCGCCCTGCCGGTATGGAATGACATCATGACCGAAGCGGCGGGGATCGGCTACGAATTCACCGAGTTCGCCGAACCCGAAGAGGTCATTTCGATGGAGCTTTGCCGCGAGTCTGGACGACTCGCCGACGAGGGGTGCGCCGCGTCGCGGAACGTCTACGTGGAACAAGTCCCCCACGACCTCATCCCGAGGCAATTCTGCAAGATCGCCCACTGATTGCGTTTTTCCCTCCCCCCGTTGAGAGTGCGACCGCCATGCCAGGAAATCCTCCGTCTCCCGTGTCCGCCCCCGCGTCCGAATCCGCTTGCGGGAGCTATAATGCGTTTTCCGCCTTCGCGCTGATCTGGGCGGTAACGACCCTGGCGCACCAGCTCGCTTTCACCTTCTGGACGGAGTCATGGCAGGGCTGGCTCCTCGTCACCGCCGCGATCGCCGTGATCTACCGGCCCGGTTGTGTCCTCCGCCTCGGAGTCCTCGTGGTCACCTCCCTCCTGAACCTCTGGCACAAGCTCCCCTTCGTGCCGAACCACATTCTCTTCGAGGGCATGCTCCACCTCATCATGCTGATCGCCCTGATCGGTTTCTTTCGCACCGGGCCGGGACGCCGCGAACTGGCCCGGGAAAAGGGTGCGTTCGCCTCGCGCCTCGCCCTCCTCGGCGCCGCCGTCTCGGTCAAGGCCCTCTACTTTTTCCTGCCGGGGATACCGCACGGACCGGTTCCCGGGGCCGTCACCACCCTCTTCCTCCTCTTCGCGTTCTGCCGCTTCCTCTTCGGGCCGGGGAAGATCGGATCGGGGAATGACTACTATGACCGCATCACCCCCATTCTGCGCGTCGCGCTGTTGATCATGTATCTCTGGGCGGTGATTCAAAAACTGAACTGGGATTACTTTGATCCCGAGGTCTCCTGCGCGGCCGTGTTGCACAAGGAAATCGCGACCTACTTCGGCAAGCTCATCCCGACGGCCCCGTGGGCGCTGATGACCGCTGCGGTCGGCTCGCTGGTCTTCGAGCTGGGGATCCCTCTGCTCCTCTTTTTCCGGAAAACGCGATGGATCGGTTTTGCCGCGGCGATCGGATTCCATCTCTGGCTCTCGATCCACCCGGCGGCGGGGATTTTCAGCTTCACCTCGCTGATACTGGCGATGCTCGTCTTTTTCCTCCCGCTCTCCTGGGGCACGCGGTTGCAGGAACTCTGGGACGGGCAACTGCGCTGGCTCGGCCAAGGCGATCCCGCGAAGGGACGGAAACGCGCCCGCGCGCTCGTTGTGGCGGTCTTTTTTGTCACCCTCATCACCCAGGGCGCTCTTTATCTCACGATAGAGCGCAGCTACGAGGTCTTCCACACCGCGAACCGCATCGGCTTTTTTGCTTTCTTCACCTGGGGCTGCTGGATCGGTGCCTGCTATCTCCTCGCGGGCTGGAAAGCGCGGAAAGAAAATCCCGCCCTGCCGAACCGCGCCCGCTGGACTCTCGCCTGGATCGGGCTGCTCCCCGTTCTCCTGAACGGAGCCTATCCCTGGCTGGGAGGACGTACCCAGACGTCCTTCTCGATGTACAGCAATCTGCGCAGCGAGGGAGAGGGGAACCACTTCTTCCTCAAGCGGATCGATCTCTTTTCCCTCCAGACCGACATGGTCGACGTGCGCGAGTCCGTCCCCAACATCCTCGGTCCTTCGTCACGTCCGCGCGGGATTCAACAGTTCGCCAACATCGGGCATCATCTCATTCCCTGGCACGAATTCCGCCGCCTCGTCAGCGAGATGGAAGGTGACTTCGAAGTGCGCTATTTCCGCCGGGGAGAGGAACTGGCTCTCGGTCGGAAAAACGGCGAGCGTCACGGCGATCCCGCCGCCTTCGAACCGCTCCCGCTGCTGCAGCGGAAGTTTCTCTGGTTCCGCCGACTCCAGAACCTCGAAGGACCTATGTGTTGCACGCACTGAGCCAGTCCCCCAGCACCTCCTGCGAGGCACCCGGTCCGATCAGGGCGGAGCAGAGCGTCTTGCCGTCGAAGGCGAGACCCGCAGCAGCGCGAATTTCCTCGGGCGTCACTGCCGCGATCTGGCGGTGTGATTCTTCGGGATCGATCCAGTCGTTGAAAAAGAGCATCGTTTCCCCCGCCCACATCATCCGGGCGGCGGTGTTTTCCAGACTGATCCGGTTCTGCCCGATGACATAAGCCTTGGCCTCCTCCAGTTCCCGGGCGCTCACCCCGTTCTCACGGAGATCGGCGAGGATGTCCGAGATCCCCCCGAGGGCCTCGCCGAGATTCCCCGGACTCAGCGCGAGATAGATCTGGAGCAGGCCCGCGTCGGAAAAAGCGACAAGATCGCTCTGGACCTCGTAGCAGAGTCCCTTGCGCTCCCGGATCGTCTGAAAAAGGCGCGAACTCATGTTTTCGCCGAGGATCACATTGAGCAGTTTGTGCGCATAGCGGGTGCAGTCGTAGCGATCCACATTGCGGAAAGAGAGAGCGAGGTGAGACTGCTCCTGTCCCTCGTCCTCGACAAAGCGATGGAGCTCCGGCGTGGCTCCGCCGCCCGGACAGGAAACCAACTCACCCCGCGGGATCGCGGCGACGCGGTGCGCGACGATGTCGCGGACAGTCTCGTGTTCGATGTTGCCCGCGACCGAGATGACCGTGTTCGCTCCGCAGTAGGCCCGCTGGTGGAAATCAAATATGTCACCGCGCCGGAACGCGTTGAGGCTCTCTTCGGTCCCGGTGATGGAGCGTCCCAAAGGGTGCCCCGGACCCCAGACCGCTTCGCTGATGAGGTCGTCGAGGTACTGCGAGGGCTGGTCGCGCACCATCGCAATTTCTTCGCGAATGACCGCCTTTTCCGACTCGATTTCCTCCGGATCGAGGACGGGGTTCGAATACAAATCGGCGAGGACGTCGAAGAGCGGCTCGAACTGCTCCGCCGGGCCCTTCACCTGATAGGCGGTGTGATCCTCCACCGTGAACCCGTCGATCGAGGCCCCGAGGCTCTCGATGTGTCGTGAGATCTCCTCCGCGCTGCGACTGGGCGTGCCCTTGAAAAGGATGTGCTCGACAAAATGCGCCATGCCGTGCTCCCGTTCCCTCTCGTGGCGGCTGCCCGCCCCGGTCCAAAGGCCGAAGGCAACGCTGGCCATGTGTGGCATCGCCACGGTGGCGAGGCGGATTCCATTGTCGAGGCGGTGAAGTCGGGTCGTGGGGGACATGTGGGAAAAGGGGAAAGGGAAATCCGGTTCAGCCGGAGGGAAATATCCGGATCGAAAGTACGGTGACGGGGAACCTGCTTCACGGGGAATTGGTTTTCCACTCCGAAAAACACGCGTATCCTGTCCCCATGACCTCCGTCGTCCCCCTTCCCTCGCTCCCCGCCTTCCAGCTCCTCGGCCAGCCCGTCGAACTCCCGCATATCGAACGGGAACTCCAAACGCTCTTCCTCGACGACCGCGCCGGGGCCGATGCTTCCCATGCCGGCGGCATTGCCCGCGCCTCCCTTATCAATCTCGCCCTCTACAACGAAAACCAGGAGGAACTCGAACGCGACGCCTCCGTCCTCGCCGAACTCACCAGCGTGGCGGCCTGCCGCTCCCTCCTCATCTGCGCGGACCCGCGTCACCCCGTGGTCGGCGCACGCGCCTGGATCCAGGCCCACTGCCAGATCAATCGCAAGGGCGAGAAATCCGTCTGCAGCGAGCAGATCAGCTTTTTCCTCACCGGCCACTCGCCCGGCCTGCTCCGCAACGTCGTCTTCGCCCATCTCGATTCCGACCTCCCGCTCGCGTTCTGGTGGCGGGGGGAGTTCTCCGACGCCTTCGAGGAACGTCTCTATTCGCGGATCGACCGGCTCCTCTTCGACAGCGAAACCTGGGCCTCGCCGAGAAATCAATTCATCCGGCTCCTCGACAGCCAGGCGGGCGGATCGTCCTCCTTCGCCATGCACGATCTCGCCTTCACCCGACTCAACTCGATCCGGCACGCCATCGCCAATGCCTTTGACCGGCCCGCCGTCGTCGGCGACCTCGCTTCGCTCTCCGAGGTGCGGATCCGCTACGCCAAAGGCTATCGCATGAGTTCCCTCTACCTCGCCGCCTGGATCACCTCGAAACTGGAGGCGCGTTTTGATCCCGGCGCGTCGTCACCGGGCCGAATTGTCGCCCGCGCGGGGCGGAAAGGCTTTCCCTCCGGTTTCGTGATCCACATCGAGGAACTGGACCCGGATCGCAAGGGCACCCTGGAAGTCGACTTCCACCTCGGCGACACCCGTGTCGAAATCAGCCGTTGCCAGACCCGAGACTTCTTCCGCAGCCTCATCCACCGAGACGTCGCCACCGAGGAGGACTGGCTCCCCGCCCGCCGCATGACCGACGCCGCCCTCGTCACCGACATCCTCAACCGAGCCGGTCGGAATCGCGTCTACGCGAGCGTTCTTCCCGGAGTCCGGGAATTCCTGACATTGTAGAAATCGCCCCGATCCCGTCGCTATCACGGGGACGGCCCCAGCACGTAGTCCTTCAGTTGGTCGATCAGGGCCGCCTGGCAGGAGATCACGTGTCGGACGAGATCCCCGATGGAGACGATGCCGGTCAGTTTCCCGTCCACCATCACGGGGAGATGGCGGATGGATCGTTCCGTCATAAGCTGGAGGGCGGAGAGCACCTTCATCGAAGGATCGGCGGTGACGAGATCCTCGGTCATGATGTCCCCGACCGGGGTGTCGCGCGAGGAGCGCCCCTTGAGGATGACCTTGCGGGTGTAGTCCCGCTCCGAGACGATGCCGACGAGGACCGTGTCCCGCATCACCGGCAGAGCGCCGATGTTTTTTCCGGACATCAACTGGATCGCTTCGAAGACGGTCCGGTCCGGCGGGATCGTCCAGACATCCCTGGATTTCTTGTGGTTCAGGATCGCGGAAAGGGTGTCGACAATGTCCATAGCAACGGCCGCCTTGTCCGACGGGACACCCATCCTACACAAACCGGTCCGTCTTTGGGAATCCCGAATGTGAAAAAATCGATACGCAGGTCCGTCTCGGCGGAGAAGATCCCCGGCATCGTCCGGCGAAGACCTTTCGAAGCCCCCTTCACCCCTTCAACGAGGCCAGGTAGGCGATCAGGTCGAGGAATTGAGCGTCTGTCAGGCTATCGGTCAACTGGGGCGGCATCAGGGTGGGGATCACCTCCCGGCTCGCGATGTCTTTGCTCGCGAGCGGTTTGATCCAGGGAGTCGCGGCGTCACGATACCAAACGATGTCGTCGCCTTCGCGCTCGATGTAGCCGGAGATGACGGTTCCGGTTTGGGTCGTGAGGGCGACGGCCTGGAATCCCTCTTTGATCTGCCGGTCGGGCCAGAGGATGGATTCGACGATCTGATCGAGCGGCATTCCCGCCCCGACTCCGTTGAGCGAGGGGCCGATCACTCCGCCCTCGTCGCCGATCTGGTGACAGGCGGTGCAGGCGAGCTGGGCCATGCGATAGACTTCAGCTCCGCGTTTGGCATCGCCCTTGCCTTCGTGGAGCGCGGTGACAACGGCGGCGACGCGGGCGGGATCGTACTCCGGGGCACCGCTCTGGCGTCCGATCATCTGGTTCAGGAGAGGCGTCAGTTGCGCATCGCGGCGACCGAGCCGGTTCATCGCCCCGAGGATCTCCTGGGCGGTCACCGCATCGGGAGCGGTCCCCGATTCCAAGATGGCCGCGAGGGCCGACGGTCCGCCGCTCGCTCCCAAGAGCACCGGCAGAAGGGAAAAGCCCTCTTCCTTTTGCCCGGCGTCCGTAACCATCCCGGCGATGGTCGCCGCCGTTCCCGGGAGATCGGCCACGGCGAGCGCTTCGAGGGCGGCGCGGCGCAGTGCCATCGGCGTGTCACCCTCCAGCACCAGGGGCCGGAGCGCGGCGACCGCCGCCTCCCGGTCGAGCCTCGCGAGAGCCCCCATCGCGGCGACGCGCAGTGCGGTCGGAGCGGTTGCGTTGCGCGTGACCTCTTCCGCCTCCTTCGCGAGAGGGGTGGCTTTCCAAAGTCCCGCGAGGCGGAGGGCAACGCGGCGAAGATCGGGGGACGTGGAGGAGAGGAGCGTGCGGAGATCTGTTGCAAAAGGCGTCGAGGGAATCATCCGGCGCGTTTCGGCTGACTCGGCCAGCGCTGCGATGAGATCCGCATCCTCCGACTTCACCGCCTCGGCGAAAACCATCCCGAGATCGGCCGCGTTTCCCACCCGGGCCAGTACCGCGAGGAGCCGCCCGCGATCCGCCGGTGCCAGAGGTTCGGCGAGGGCTTTTCGCGCGAGATCGGCCGAGACTTCCCCGCCGTAGGTCTCTAGGACAAAAGCGAGATGGGCCGGTTTTTCAAATTCCGTTTCGCCTTTCCGCAGGGTCGGAAGCCAGTGGTCCTCCAGCGCAAAAACCGCCTGCGCCAGGGAATATTCGACAAAACGATCCGGCGCGGCATCGAGGGCGGTGAGGGCGAGGCGCAGGGAATCCGCCGCAGGACGATTGGCGCAGGCGACCACCGCTTCCAGCCGCGGGCGGGGATGCGGATCGGCCAGCAAGCGCGCGAGGCGCTCCGCCGCGTCGGCAACCGGATCGGCGCTGCGGGCGAGGATGCGTGCGGCCACCGCGCGGACGCGTGCTTCGTCCGAGGCCTCGAGCCGGTCGAGCAAGTTCGCATCGACCGCGCCGAAGGACTCCAGCACGCCGGCGACCTCGACCAGAGCCACGGAGTCGGCGGCGGTATACCCGGTGATCGCTTTTTTCAAAGCGGCAACGACGGCTTCGGAATCGGCCTGATCGCTCAGGAGCCGTCTCGCCTGCTCGCGCGGCCAGCGTTCGGAGGCGCGCAATTGTCCGACGAGTTCTCCGATTCCCATCGCCGCGAGGTCGGGCGCTTTCACCGCTTCCCGCCCTTTCGCCCGCATTTTCCAAATCCGCCCGTGACTGTAATCGCGGTCGGGATGACGCAGCGAAACCTGGTAGTGGTTGATGATGGGATTGAACCAGTCCGCGATGTAGATCGCCCCGTCGGGACCCTGGCGAATGTCCACCGGGCGGAAACTTTCGTGGCCGCCGTAGATCAACTGCACCGGAGGCGAGGCGGCGAATCCGGCCCCCTCCTCGACCAGCGGAATCGCCGAAACCTCGCGGGCGAAATATCCCGCGATGATCGCATGGTCCTGAATCCAGTCGGGAAGATGGGCGGACCGGACGATGTCACCGCCCATGCTTTTTCCCGGGGTCTGCCCGACCTGGGCGAACTGCATAAGTTCGCGCGGATGGGTCGTGGGGACGAGTCCCGGCGTGGCGAAACAGAGATGCGGCCCGTTGCTTTTGATGAACAGGGCACCCCAGCGATCCAGGGCGATACCGCAGGGATTCTGGCTTGTCATGGAGGGGAATCCGAAAGGATCAAGCCGCGTCAGCCTCGGGTCGAAGCGCCAGAATCCGGCGGTGTCGCCGCGCGAAACGCCCCAGGGAGTTTCCACTTGGGAAAAGGCGTGAAGCCCCTGGCTGAAATACAGAAAACCGCCCGCGTCAAAGATGAGGTTGCTGATGTTCTGGTGGGTGTCGCCGGTGCCGAAACCGGTCAGAACCACCCGCTTTTCATCGGCGCGGTCGTCCCCGTCGGTGTCTTTGAGAAAGGCGAGGTCGGTGTCCTCCGCGACCCAGACCCCTCCGTGGCCGAGGGCGAATCCCATCGGCATGTTGAGCCCGTCGGCAAAGAGGGTTGTCTTGTCGGCCTTACCGTCTCCATCCGTGTCTTCGAGGATGAAGAGTTTGTCATCGGGAGTTTCGCCGGGTTTGAGCTGGGCGTAGGCGAGGGTGCAGAGAACCCAGAGCCGCCCGCGATGATCCCATTGGATCGCAACGGGATTGGCGATGCCGAGAGTCTCGTCGGCAAAAAGGGTGACCTCGAAATCGGGGTGGACCACAAAACTGGCGAGCTCGGTGGCCGGCGAGGGATCGGAAGAGGGGGACTTGTCAGGGCTGACCGCGAGGAGAGGCCCCGCGAAGAGGACGGGCAGCACGGTGGAGAATATCGCTTTTTTCATTTCGCAGTTTCCCGGGCGTAGCGGTGAATATCGTTCTCGGCTTCCGCGATCAATCCGGGGAGGACATCGATCTCACGGACAAACCAGCGTTCGTCGCGGTTTTTGTCATCACGCGAGGCGGGAACATGCTGGCGGTC